>JALHRK010000095.1 GCA_022841505.1 Saprospiraceae bacterium
TACGACGGACAGTGCATCTTTTACGTTGAAATTTTCCATGATCAAAAAAATTTTGTTGGTTAAAAAAAACTAAATTAAAATCTGAATTCCTGAACAAGCTCTTAGTTAATCGCTGCTGGCTCAGAAGCTTCAGAAACGTCGGCTTTGTTGTCATCGCAACGTGCAGTATCTACTGCAGCAACGGTGGTTTCAAAACGCTCTTCGAGCTCTACGACAGACAATGCGTTTTTAAGTTGAAAATCTTGCATGGTAATTAAAATTAAATGGTTAAAAAATATGGTTAAAAAAAATCTTGCCTGATTAATCTTCTACGGCTACCAGCAGGTTGCGCTGGATCATTGCGCTCAGTGTATCTACATTCTGGAAGGATTCTTCATTAAATTCTGTTGGAATAATGCCGAATTCTTCGCCAAGACGGGTTGAGAGTTCAAGAACAGCCAGAGAATCCTGAATAATGCCCGGTTCTTCGTCTGTTCCAAAAAATGGCGCATCATTTTTGATATCTTCAGCTGTTATGTTATCCAACTCCAATACATCAATAATGCACTGTTTTACTTTTTCCTGAATTACATTGAGTTCCATGATTTTTAATATTTAATATGTGAATAAATTAGTTAAAACTTCTTATTGCTACGGAAGCCATATTCCCGGAAAATCCAAAGGAATTTGACAAAGCCAGGTCAATGGGATAGTTGATGGCCTTGCCTTCAACCAGCTTAATATTATCCGTTGTGATAATGGATTCTTTCACATTGATGGAAGGGGGAATAAAATGTTTGTGTATCCCCAGGGCGGTTGCGACAAACTCCACACTGCCCGCCGCGCCCAGCGAATGCCCGATAAGCGACTTGGTGGAACTGACATAAACCGGATTCCCATTCACCAGATGCTCAATGGCTTTCAGCTCCATTTTGTCATTTGCCGGCGTCGCGGTGCCGTGGGCATTGATGTAATCTACCTGGTCAGGTGTTGCGCCCGACATTTTCAGCGCATTTTGCATGGCCTGACAAGCGAAGATGCCATCTGGATGCGGCGCAGTAGCATGATAAGCCTCGTTGACAATGGCGTATCCGGAAACTTCGGCCAGGATTGGTGCATTTCGCTTCTGCGCAGACTCCAAGCTTTCCAGAACCACATAAGCTGCCGCGTCACCAAGGTTAAGTCCGTCCCTTCCTTTATCAAATGGCTGGCAAGCACCTTTCGACAGGGCAAATAGGGAGTTGAATCCGCTGTAAGTCAAGTACGTGAAGATGTCCACGCCACCGGCAATCATACAATCAACGCGATTGCTCCGGATGAGATCAAATGCTCGCCCGATTGAGTTTGTCCCCGACGCACAGGCCGTAGAAATGGTTGATAGAGGTCCGCGTATGCCAAATTGGGCGGCAATTCTTGACGTAATATTGGGTGTACTGTGCATGAGTAAGCGAAAATCCTGCTCCTTCGCATCAATCCTATTCTTCACCCATTCCATAAAGGGATAGCTTCCGCCAACTGAAGTGCCGAGGCACAATCCAACTCGTCGGGAGTCAATTTTTCTGATGTCAAGCTGCGCACGTTGCAGCGCTTCGTCAATTGCCCGTACAGAAAGCTCACCTAATACCGTTACATCCTTTTGGAAAACCGCTGCGTATAATTCCTGATCAATGGTACATCCCTGCCGGCTTCTGAAAAAAGCGTCGGATGTGTCGAATCGATTTGCAGAAATATCTTTGAGTCCCGACTTGCCTTCGCGCAAGTTTTGTTCAAACTCATCCAGGTTATTACCGATGGAGCAAATGACCCCCAAACCGGTTACTACTACTTTAGATGCCATAACACTTAATTTTAGACTGCTTATCAATGAATTGATTTGCCTGAATAGATCAGAATAAAAATCCGGCAGTTTTCCAAAGGGCATAGTTATACCCCTATACCGCCATCAATCGTAATTTCCTGGCCAATAAGGTAGGAGGGCGCTTCATCGGCCATGTAGGCAATCAGATTAGCGACTTCTTCCGGCTTACCCATCCGCTTTAACGGACTGTTTGCCAGCCTTGTCTGGAAGTATGCCGGATTGATGTCCTTCGTCATATCGGTTTCAATCAGACCCGGTGAAACGCAGTTAATTTTTATGCCTAAAGGCCCCATTTCCTTGTGCAATGCCTTCGAGAAAGAAACGATGGCCGCTTTGGAGGCGGAATAAGCTGACTGGCCGGGATTTCCTTTCTGGCCCGACAAAGAAGTCAGATTGACAATCACGCCTTTTTTTCTGGCGATCATCATGGGAAGCACTGCCCTGCAAGTATTGACCACACAAGCAATATTGGTGTTCAACGTAAACCACCACTCCTGATCCGGCGTGAGTAAAAACGGCTTGCTATTTCCCAGAACCCCTGCGTTATTGATCAAAACATCAATAATGCCGACTTCTTTTTTGATGAATTTTATCAGGCTGTTCACTTGTTCCGGTTCTGTCATATCGCATTGATAGATGAGCGGGCTGGAATACCCCTGCGCTTCTATTTCCTGAACCAATTCTTCAGCCATCTCGCGGTTACTTTTGTACGTCAGCAGTACCTGATAGCCTCTTTCTGCCATTTTCAGGCAGGTATGACGTCCGATGCCCCTTGTTCCACCCGTGATGAGTACAATCTTTTTCGTATTTTCCATGACGTTCTTTTTTTTAGATTTTATTGACATTTTTCAAGCATCAGATTAGCCATTTGATGGCCCCAACGCGGCTTTAAATTTGTATTCTTTTGTTTTTCAAAACAGGCTACCGCCGCTTCGAAGTAAGGTTTTGCAGGCGCTTTTCCACCGCCGAATATATCTGGCATGTTGAAAATATTTTGGCCCCGCAGTAACCAGGCTCTCGGATTTTCCGGATCTTTCTCTATGACAGCTTCCAGTATTTCGTTTGATAATGTACTGTATGCAACGCCCCTGTCCATCACATTTACCCTTATCCTGGCACTCAATTCGAGCGCTTGCAGGCACATAATTTCTGTGTTATTATCGCCTCTTTGCTCCAGAGCGCTGAGTATGGCCGATGCACGATCGCAATACACATCTACCTGTTTCTTATCGGCTGTCAGCAACGCCAAGCGAAGATGGCAGTATGCTTCGTAGTAAAAAGGTAGCCAGTCCTTGCGATTCGATGCGGATAGCTTATTAAAGCTGCCGGCAAGTCGCTCATAGGTTGCAGTGGATCTTGCTGTATCGAGTTGGGGTAATAAGTCGTTTAATCCAGCTTTTTCCCTGCTTTCCTGCCGGCCCGGCTTAGATGTGTTGATGCTGGTTGTGCTGGCAAATTGATGCTGCGCGCAACAAACCCCAAACGTTCCAAGTAAAACCAGGCCGGCAATCGCTTGTTTGATCCCTAAATTCATGGCGTTATTTTTTGGCATTTGCCAATAGAGAAGTAGCTTCTTCACGCCCCCAGGAAGGAGCAAGCGGATCCTGTACAGGCGCTGTGTTGAACTTTTCCACCGCTTGTTCGATCAGCGGGAGGGCCTTTTCTTTACCGCCTCCAAATCCGGCTGGCGTAAAGAGCAGGTTCTGACCCAGTAAAAACAGAACACGCGGGTTATTAGGATTTTGAGCCCTGGCTTCAGCAAGCAGCATAGTGGTTTTAGGGCCGTACTGCATAGCTCTGGTGCCTGGATCAACGCTTAGCCGCGCCTGAAAAGCTCTGGCCTGTAGGGCCGAAAGTTCACCTTTATCGCCCCCTAATTCGCCTGCTTTTTTGATAATTCCTTCGGCTGCATCAATGATGTTATCTCTCGAATCGGCGTCCTTCAACATAAAGCTTTTGACCAACAGGCAAAAAGCCTGGTAATAATATGGGTGCCACTTTGTTTTTTCGGCAATCCCAATTCTTTCGAAGGCCAGCGCCAGATCGGTGTATTCCTGAATCGTTTCAGCTTTCTCCAATTGCGCCAGGCAATCGCTCATGGCCGTTAAATAATTCTGGGCAGACAGCGAAAAGCTGGATAATGAAATTAAAATAATAATTAACTTTTTCATGATTTTAATATTTTAAATTGATGAATTAATGTTGTGATGAATTATTTTTTTTCTGCTCGAAAGTGACAAAAAAACCAACGAAGGCGAAGCGTTTAGCCGTAGGCTCTATTGCAATCCGGTTGAAGTTTCCTGCATCGTCGGGCGATTCGCTGAACCGGTAACCGAATATATTTTCGAACCCAAGAATATTGGTGCAGGAAATAAACAGAATCGCCGAGTGTCCCCATAATTCGGTAAGGTGGCTAAGGTTTGCGCTCAAATCATTGTAAGACAAGGTTCTTTTATCGTTGAACTGTTCGGATGCGGGGTCGTTGTAAGGCCTTCCGCTGGCAAAAGAGTACGTAACGCCTAATTGAGAATCTATTTGGTCTATCCACTGCTTGTATACAATTGATACATTATGCATTGAAGCAAAATTGGGCACCGCTTCCTGATGAAAATTTCTGAAATTGCGCCGGGTATCGAGAAAGGAATACGAGATCCAGTAATCAATGTCTTTAAAAGTCTTCCTATCGCGAAAATACACATCAACTCCTTTTGCATACCCATAACCTGAATTGTTCAGCAATTGAGGTTGATATCTGTAATCACCATCGTATTTAGTCAGTCGGTTATAATCTTTATAATAGCCCTCTACCCGGAATATGCGCTGGTTTTTGGTATATTGATAATTGAGAATGTAGTGCAATGCATTTTCATTGACTAAGTTGGGGGAGTAGATCAAAAACCTGCTTTCGGGGAGCTGGTAAAACTGTCCGAAAGAGCCTGACACCTGCGTATTGCTGTTCAGTCGGTAAGCCAGGGATACCCGGGAAGAAAAAGTTGGTTCATTGATATAGCTACTGTATTCAAAACGTTCTCCGATTCGGGCATAAAGCCTGGAATTGAATACAATATCCAATTCAGTAAAAGCAGCATAATTGTGTATCTGATATTGGGTATTTCGATTTATGTCCTGTTGATTATCTACCTTTTCCTGATAAACCTGACTAAAATATTCTACACCTGTTTTTATTTTAAACATATTCCCGACAAACCTGCTGGCATTAAACCTTGCCTGCACCAATTGATCCGTTATGCGCTGATAAGTAGAATCAAACTTTACGTAATCGTGGTTGTAGTTGTAGCTCAGACCGCCTGCTAATGTCCAGATGTCCTTAATAATTTCTTTAAAAGACGTATTCAGGTAAGCGTAGTTATTGCGCATGGAAACATCGTTGGGAACAGCAGGGTTATTTACATTTGGATATTTTAAACGCAAACTGGTACTGCTAACGTCTCCATGTATTTTCAGGATGCCGTTCTCGGAAATTTTTTTCCGATAAATACCCTGTGCTCCATAATTTCGGAAGGGAGAAATCCAGTCGATGTTTTGATTTATCAGTGCGGTGTATGGACTTAAATCCATGTAATTTCCGGTTACCGCCAATGATGTATTTTTCCATAGTTTCTGGTGCGATGCATCCAAACCCACTGTCGTGACCCCTACATCCGTTTGAGTTTTATTGGCCAAACCATGCGTATTTAATACCAACGCAGAAGATAATGCCTGGCCATATTCCGCAGAATAGCCGCCTGTACTAAACATCGTTCCGCTGAACAAAAAGGGAGAATATCGTCCTCTGGATGGCACTCCCGCAACCGAACTGTTGTAGGGATTCTGTGCCACCATGCCATCAATGAAAGTTCTGGTTTCGTATGCAGCGCCCCCCCTCACAAAGAGCTTTCCCTCCTCCCCTACTTTTTGGGTGCCGGGCAGGGTATTCAGGGCAGCTGCAACATCAGCAGTAGCACCCGTTGTTACAATATCGAGCGGATTCAATATCGTTCCCCGTTTCTCATCACTTGCTTCAAAAGCACCTGCCGTGATGGTAACTCCTTCTAACTGCGTTGCCGATGGCTTGATTTTAATCGTCCCGGTATTATGCTGGCTATCGGTTCCTGCCTCAATTAGTTTCTCGGTGGGTTCATATCCTAAATAAGTAATTACAATTTTTTTCTCACCTGAAAATGAAGCTAATAATATAAAGCTGCCATCGAGATCTGTAGTAGTGCCCTGATAAGTATCCTTGATCATAATATTGGCTCCGATAACAGGTTCATTAAATTCATCTGTTACTCGGCCGCTAATGCTTATTTTTTGCCCTGCTAATAAAGTATGGATGGCAGCAGTTAAGTATATGAGCATTATTAGTTTTTTCATGTCAAATTTGTTGTAGTTAATGAGTCAATTCTCTCCAGTTATCTTCTTATTACAATGCAAAGTTAGGATGGAGATTTATCTAAATTTTGCCTGCTGATTCAATTATGACATACGTTATTTTTTATGTAAAAATTGCTTATTAAAAAACAAAACACTGTAAATCAGTTTTTTAAAAAACATAAATCAATAAAGCTTGATCCTTAAATTAAAAAAAAAGAAAAAATAAACGCTTATGTTGAATGGATAACATTATCTTTGATTCTTCCTCAATAACATATCGCTATGCTATCCATAAGCGCACTTTCAAAAAGCTATCCGAATCACGCGGCGCTCAAGCAAATTGACCTTCATCTTCAGGAAGGAAAAATGCTGGGCTTACTTGGCCCTAACGGCGCAGGTAAAACCACGTTGATAAATATTCTAAGCGGCCTTTCAAAAAGAGATGCGGGTACCATCTCCTGGTTCAATAAAGAAATTGCAACAACTGATTCGCGGTATAAGCAGTCAATTGGCGTTGTGCCACAGGAAATTTCCCTCTATCAGGATCTTTCTGCTTACCAAAACCTCTTGTTTTGGGGAAGTCTTTATGGTTTGAAAAAATCGGTCAGCAAAGAAAAAACGGACCGCATTCTACAAGATTTGGGGTTGTACGACCGCCGGCATGACCTGGTAAAAACTTACTCCGGAGGCATGAAAAGGCGCATCAATATTGGGGCGGCGCTGCTCCACGATCCTTCGTTGATTTTTATGGACGAACCAACGGTCGGCATTGATCCGCAAAGCAGAAACCTCATTTATAACTACATTGAAAAACTAAAAACTTCCGGAAAAACAATCCTTTATACGACCCACTACTTAGAAGAGGCTGAAAATCTTTGCGATCGCATTGCCATACTCGACAATGGCAAAATCATTGTACAAGGCACACTGGATGAATTAAGGACAATCAGCAAGATTCAGGAGTCCGTAGAAATTTTGTTATATGCCACTGAATTGCCCGTAGATATTGCAGCTATTTCAGCGGAATACCAACATCGTTTCTCTTTCTATCTGAAGGATCATGCACTGACAATCTCAGGATCCGGTATTGCGGAAGCCCTCCCTGACCTTCTTTCTACTATGATCAATCAATCTCTCAAAATCAAAAAAATAGAAATCAAAAAAATCAATCTTGAAAATATTTTTCTGCAGTTCACAGGCTACCAACTCAGAGACTGATATGTTCAAAATACTACAGAAAGACCTGTTGCTTCTTTTCTCAGACAAAAGAGCGCTGGCATTCAAATTTCTTTTGCCGGTATTGCTAATTTCCGTTTTCGTACTTGCCTTCTCAGGCATGCGCAGCGATAACGACGGTCCCGGCATCCAAAAAATCAGTTTACCTGTCGTTGATTTGGACAGTTCAGAAACTACCAGATATATTGTGCGGCAGCTTTCGCAAATCCCCAGTTTCAACTTAGAGCATGTGGATTCTATCCAGGCCGACAAGCTTGTACGCACTGGTAAAAGAATCGGTGTACTCGTGTTGCACAAAGGGTTTTCGGATGCCTTTTCTGCTCAAACTCCTTTACCCTGGGAACTGGTTTACCAGGAAGGCCGGGATATGGAGTTGGGTATCCTGAAATCCATTCTCCTCCCTAATTTAAGGAAACTTAACCCATTTCATACCCCTGATGGCAACATTTCAGACAATTCCCCTGCTAATTCCGGCGCGCCACTTGACTTATCCGGCATGCAACTCACGTTCAGACCTTTGGCGCAAGAACCGGCTTTCAGGAATGATCCGTGGCTGGTTCAGCCCGTAGTCGGGATAGCCTTGATTCTCTTACTGTTCAACGTATCAGGTATTGGCGGCAGCCTCCTGGAAGAGAAGGAAACCGGTACCTTGAAACGTTTGCTCCAATCCCCTTTAAAACCCGCTGGTTTATTTTGGGCAAAAATGCTGCAAGGCATGTTTATTTCTTTTATCCAGCTAAGTATTATGTTTCTTGCAGCTATGCTAATATTCGGGCTACATATTGAATACAATATTCCTGGCCTTTTATTAATTATGCTTGCAACGACTTTTTCCTTTTCCAGTTTCGGACTTTTGTTGGCTGGTATCAGCAAAACAAGAGGCCAGATGCAAGGCATTGCAATTGCTATTATCTTGCTCATGTCTGCACTGGGAGGCAGTATGATTCCTATTTTTATTATGCCTGATTTTATGCAAAAGCTGGCGAGACTCAGTGTGAATTACTGGGGACTTGAGGCTTTCTATGACCTCTGGTGGCGTCAGTTACCCCTGCGTCTAATTCTACCTAAAATCGGAATCTTAGTCTCTATTGGCCTGTTAATTACGTCCGTTGCCTATTTATTTTTCAGACGCTTCATTCGGAGACTCGCCAGTTAGATGGATACCAGGATGTTAAAATCAAACGCCCGTTTTCAACATCCCGACTTGTGATCAACCATAGTCGCGATTGATGGCTAAAGGTATCGTACATCCCCATGTTGGATAATAGTCGCCCCCCAAATCAAGCTCGCTGTAAAAAGAGGCAGCTTCCTTCGATGAACGAATGCCCAGGTTTTGAAACCCAATCAGCAATTCATTATCGTCAAAATTTTCCAGAGAAGTAAATTTTCTTTTTTTCATGGTGTCAGCATTTAAAAATCATGAAAATAAAATTCTTTCAAATCAAATAATATGAATGCTTGTTTTCAAGGCATTAATTTGTACCACTGAGCCTAAAGTCAGGATTAAACTGTATGATGTAAAACCCTGTTGTTTCCTGAATTTCGTACCTTCCGTTTAATATTTTCGGGATTCCTGATATTTTATATTTTTTGATTATTTCATTTGATATTTGATAATCTTCCGCCACAGTGAAGAAAAAATTATCAAAATTCCTGTAGATTATTTCTTCAGAAATAAGAGCCTTTGGAAAAGCCAGTTCAATATTTCCAAAGCCATCAATGCTCATAATCGCCCGGCTTTTTTGAAGACAGTTACAGGTATTATCATTTTCTGCTTTCCATAAGTTCTCAACAGCATCTACCTGACAAACCCCATAATTGTCACAATTCCTGCTTGCTATTCCGAATTTCACCTCCACAAACAATTGGTTAACGGCGATAAATTCCGGAAAAAGGTGGCTCGTAGCGGGAGAAGGCGTTTTTTCTGACCTTCTCCCAAAATGGTGTTTCGATTGCATCATACTGAATTTTTCCTTAACCACTTTCTTTACTTTGTTATCTTGTTCATCAAATCAACTGGTACAAAAATACGATCAAAAATCACTACTTTCCTGACATGGCTTATCATTTTGACATACGTTTTTTTTTGCTTTAAGTTAATCTTAAGTAACACAAGTCACTGTAAATCAGGTTTTTAAAAAACAAAATCTTCGTATTCAACTCCAGTTTTTATCCTATTATAAAAAATTTCAACTAAATCTGGAATTCATGATTAACTTTGCAAGTGATGACTAAATACCGGAAATATCAGAGTTTACAATGGCTTGTTCAATTTGCTCTGGTGTAAGAGCTTCCGCTTCTGCCGGTGTGTTAATAATTCCAAGAGAAAGTAAAATCGAGATAATAATTGCCGTAAGCATGGTAATCAGATTTTGGTGTGAGTAAATTTGTTTTGTTCGATTGATGTTACAAACTTACCCCTGATTACCCCCTCTTCGCCCGACACCAATATTAATGCCTGACTCACCTTGATTTTTGCACAACCTTTTATGCAAAATCATTAACCTATTGATTTACAGATATAATTAAAGTTATACCATTTGGTGATTTGACACAAATCCGTACTTTATATGCTCCTATTTACTCGCTCTAAATTGGATTTATTATGAAATCTCTGATTGAATTAATCAATATTGCTTCCCGGAGCAAGGTGCGGCATATTGATGTCATTGGAAATGAAAGTCCGGGAAAGAAGCACACGAAAATTAATAAACTCTATTCTGCCATTCGCGATGGCCTTGTCAAGACGGATGAAGACGCAGCGGACTTTCTAAAGGTGGATGTAAAAAGTACAGCCTACCGGAATGTCAAGAACAACCTCCGGAGGCGCTTGCTCAACACCATCTTTTTTATTGATGTTAAACAGGCTGTTTATAACGAACAACAAGCTGCTTACTTCAATTGCTGGCGGGAATGGGCTGCCGTAAAGATATTGGTAGCGAAAGGCGCACATCTCTCAGCAATGGAAATCTGCCAAAAAATCATCAATATTTCCATTCAATATGAGTTTGTTGATCTCATCCTCGATGTTTCCAAGCAAATGCGCCTTTACCACGGCACCATTGACGGCGACCGCAAAAAGTTTGAATATTACAACAGCTTATATCATTACTACGAAGGGGCGCTTATTGCCGAAAACAAGGTTGAAGAATACTTCTGCGACCTTACGATAGATACCATCCGCCAAAAATCTGCACAACAAAATATTTACTCGAAAGCAGAAGCGCTTTTTTCCGAACTGGATTACTTTATAGACAAGTACCCGTTTTATCGGATACATTTTTTGGTGCGGATGATAAAAATCGCCAGCTATATGGCGGTTAACAACTACCCGGAAACCTTGAAAATATGTGAAGAAGGCCTTGCTTTTTTAGAGCAAAAATCGTTTGAAGTAAAAATCCCGTTGTCCGTTTTTCTTCATCAAAAATTAGTCTGTCACCTACAGCTTAAACAATTTGAAGCGGGCAAAGAAGCTGCTGAAAAATCGCTGGGCTTAATCCCGGACGGAAGCTTCAACTGGTTTAAAAACCACGAGTTGCGTTTTTTGCTAGCCATGCACACATGCAAATATGAAGACGCTTACCTTACCTGGAGCAACGCTACTACGCATAAAAAATTCCGGTTCCTCGATGATAATTCGCAGGAGAAGTGGACCTTATACGGCTTTTTTTTGCACTACCTCACACTACTAAATAAACTTAGTCTGCCCAAAGAGGAAACGCAGTTTAATAATTTTCGCCTCGGAAAATTTCTCAACCAGGTTCCCACCTTTTCACAGGATAAACGAGGGCTTAACATCCCAATTCTCATTGCTCAAATCCTGTTCCTTGTACTGAAAAAGGAATACGACCTTGTCATTGATCGCATGGAAGCTATTGAAAAATACTGTACAAGATACCTGAGGCAAGATGATACGTTTCGGAGTCATTGTTTCATCCGTATGCTCCTTCAATTACCTGAAGCCGGTTTTCACAAAGCCGGGGTGATTCGAAAAGCACAAAAATACCTCGACAAGCTTAAGGCTGTTCCGCTCGAAATTGCCTCTCAACCTTTCGAGGTCGAAATCACTCCCTATGAAAATCTCTGGCAATTTGTACTGGATTCTTTGGAAAACAAACACTTTCCATCAAAGTCTGTACCCTATTCACAGCGATAAGGCAGGCAGGGCGACAAGCCGGAAATCGTATAAAGCAGTTCGTTTTTTTAAATACAAAAAATTGATTATCAGATACTTAAAAAACGCCCTTGCTTCAAAACGGCCCGGGCGGCATCGTCTTTCCCCACAATTATGCAGCTTCCAAAAGCGGCTGACTGCGTTTTGCCTTCGCCGATTTCCCTAATTTTGTTCTTCATCCTCAAATGGGGGTTAATCGCTCATGTCAAAACACTTAGCATCATGGCAAAACTGAATTTCGGCGGCGTGGAAGAAAACGTGGTCACCCGCGAGGAATTTCCTTTGGAAAAAGCACATCAGGTACTCGAAAATGAGGTCATCGCCATCATTGGCTATGGCGTACAAGGGCCGGGGCAGGCGCTTAACCTGCGCGACAATGGCTTCAACGTCATCATTGGGCAACGCTACCCTTCCAAGACCTGGGACAAAGCGGTGGCCGACGGCTGGGTGCCCGGCGAAACGCTGTTCAGCATAGAAGAGGCCGCCGAACGCGGTACCATCATCCAATACCTGCTCTCCGACGCGGCCCAGATTGCAATGTGGCCCACGCTCAAACCGTACCTCACTGCGGGTAAGGCGCTTTATTTTTCGCACGGCTTTGGCATCACCTACAAAGAACGCACCGGCATTATTCCGCCTGCGGATGTAGATGTGATTTTGGTTGCACCCAAAGGATCGGGCACCAGCCTGCGCCGCCTTTTTGTAGCAGGGCGGGGACTTAACTCCAGTTACGCTATTTTTCAGGACGCTACCGGGAATGCCCACGACCGCGCCATTTCGCTGGGCATTGGCATAGGGTCGGGCTATTTGTTCGAGACCGATTTCAGACGCGAGGTTTTCAGCGACCTCACCGGCGAACGCGGTACCCTCATGGGCGCCATTCAAGGCATTTTCGCAGCACAGTACGATTGTTTGCGCAGCCGGGGACATTCTCCTTCAGAAGCATTCAACGAAACCGTAGAGGAGCTTACGCAAAGCCTCATGCCTTTGGTAGCTGAAAACGGAATGGATTGGATGTACGCCAACTGCTCTACCACGGCTCAGCGGGGCGCTTTGGATTGGTGGACGAAATTTCGCGATGCCGTTGCGCCGGTTTTTGAAGAACTCTACGACAGTGTTGCTGCTGGTACCGAGGCCCAGCGCTCCATAGATTCGAATAGCCAGCCGGATTATCGGGAAAAACTGGGAAAAGAACTCAAAGCCATGCACGACAGCGAAATGTGGCAGGCTGGCCGCACGGTTCGGAGCCTTCGTCCGGAGGCACAGGAAGTGCCGGTGGAGCAGGAGTAATAAAGGTTTATTGATGATTGATGATTACATGATTGATAATTGATGATGTGACAAAGTATGACAAAGACCATCCAGCATGAATTGGTCACGGTAGAAAACATCTATAAGGCGAAGGTTCGGCTGAAAAACATAGCCGAACCTACCCCCTTGTCTTTTAATTACAACCTTTCCGAACAATACGGTTGCCAAATCTACCTCAAAAGGGAAGACCTTCAGGTGGTGCGCTCTTACAAAATCCGGGGCGCCTACAACAAAATGGCATGCCTGTCTGCTGACCAGCTTCAAAATGGAGTGGTCTGCGCCAGCGCGGGCAACCATGCTCAGGGAGTGGCTTTTGCGTGCCAAAAGATGGAGGTCATGGGCAAAATATTCATGCCTGGGGTTACGCCGCAACAAAAAGTTGGCAAGGTCAAGTTATTCGGAAAAGGCTTCGTGGAAGTAATTTTGACCGGCGATACCTTCGACGACGCTTACGCGGAAGCGCTGAAAGCTGCCGAAACGCACAACATGGCCTTTATTCATCCTTTTGACGATGAACGAGTTATCGAGGGCCAGGGCACAGTCGGACTTGAAATTTTGGAAGATTGCAAGGTTACGCTGGATTATGTGTTTGTGGCCGTGGGCGGCGGGGGGCTTATTTCCGGGTTGGGCAGCTATTTTAAACAACTCAGTCCGCGCACCCGCATCATTGGCGTCGAACCGACCGGCGCAGCAGCGATGTACGAATCACTGAAAGCGGGCGAATTGGTTACCCTCGATAAAATTGACAGCTTTGTGGATGGGGCCGCCGTTCGACGGGTCGGGCAAAAAACCTTTCGCATCGCCCAGCAGGTCATAGACGATATGGTGCTGGTGCCGGAAGGCAAGGTTTGTACCAGCATTTTACAGCTCTACAACGAAGAAGGCATTGTGGTCGAACCGGCTGGCGCGCTAACCATCGCCGCACTGGATTTTTACCGCGAACAAATCCGGGGCAAAAACGTCGTTTGTGTACTCAGTGGGAGCAACAACGACATCGTGCGCACCGAAGAAATTCGGGAGCGCGCCTTACTTTATGAAGGTTTGAAACATTATTTCATCATCCGATTCCCGCAGCGGGCAGGCGCCTTGCGCGATTTCCTCAACAATGTCCTCGGCCCCACCGACGACATCACACACTTCGAATACACTAAAAAGCACAACCGCGAATCCGGGCCGGCCCTTGTCGGCATCCAGGTGCTCTGCCGCGAAGATTACGACCGCTTTATGGTGCGCATGGCGCAATACCACATCAATTACCAGCCGCTGAACGACAGTCGGATGTTGTATGAATTGCTGGTTTAATTACCACCTTCTCCGTTTATCATAGTCAAACCGCACACTCAATCGAAGGCCCGCAAAATATTGCAACAAGCTTTCCGCCGCCACAATTTGATCCCCCGGTTCTATCCAGGATTGTATAGTTTCCAAAGCTGGCAGGTTGGCGTCAGGGAAATAGCGCACCCCAAGGAGCGGCGTAATCGTCAAAAAATCGGAAACGCCAAAATCCATGCCGATACCCCCGCCAATACTAAGGCTAACTGCCTGGTCATCTGCCGTTTCTGTTTCCCGACTTGCTTTGGTATTCAATAAGGTAACCCCCGGAGAGAGGAATAAAAACAAGCCTTTTTCAAAGGTTGGTCCTTCTTTTGAAAAAGTCGGACAATTGCAGTCTCCTTTGATATCGAATAAATAAACCTGGGTATTGAAAAAGAAATTGGCTGCGGTGTGCTTAAATGTAATCTGGTTGTTGTTGTTAGCGCCATTCCATTCCGTTTCTGCAAATCCGATACTGAGTTCCGGTAAAAACTCCACGCGGTAATTCTTCAGGCGGAACCAGTAATTGACCCCGATAGCATATCCATTGTCCAAAACAGGATGCTCTGGTTGCCCTTCAGTGGAAGTGATGTACCAGGAATCTTCCGGGTTTTTGAAATAATTGGCGTTGAGTCCGATTTGTGCGCTGATACCAGCAACAGAACCAACCAGCAACCAGCACGTAAGGAGTAGTTTGTTGACCATTATTGTTGTTTTGTATAGAAACGTTGGTTGGGCGGTCAGAGTATATAAAAAAAAGTGAGAAATGCGTTAACCGCTAAGCCGCGTTCAGCCGTACAGGGGCAGGCGAACAGCGGTTCCATCGGAACCCAATGCCGGTAGACAAAAAAAAAGCCCCACCGGTGAGGGTGAGGCTATTGAATTTCGATTTTCAACTTCAGATTTCCTTTCGGGAATAACAAAGAAGAAGAAAAAAAACAGGCAGCGACCTACTCTCCCACCCGCTTGGGGCAGTACCATCGGCGCAGAAAGGCTTAACTTCTCTGTTCGGAATGGGAAGAGGTGGAACCCTTTCGCTATAGCCACCAGATAGAGATCCACTGTAGGATCTTTATCTGGCGAACGTTTTGCAACGTTTGCGCTTTTTGCTGTTTGCCTTTGTTTATCATGGCAAGATGGCGAGGAAAGCCGAATACAACTTCTGTGAATTGTTCGTTTAGATTTAAAAAATTTGAGGAAGCTATCGGGTAATTAGTATTACTCGGCTCCACGCATCACTACGCTTCCACCTGTAACCTATCAACGTAGTAATCTTCTACGACCCTCAGTGGAATACTCATCTTGGAGACGGCTTCGCGCTTAGATGCTTTCAGCGCTTATCCGTGCCGTACATAGCTACCCAGCGCTGCACCTGGCGGCACAACTGGTACACTAGCGGTACGTCCAACCCGGTCCTCTCGTACTAGAGTCAGATCTCCTCAATATTCCTGCGCCCACAACAGATAGGGACCGAACTGTCTTGCGACGTTCTGAACCCAGCTCGCGTGCCACTTTAATGGGCGAACAGCCCAACCCTTGGGACCTTCTCCAGCCCCAGGATGTGACGAGCCGACATCGAGGTGCCAAACCTCCCCGTCGATGTGAGCTCTTGGGGGAGATCAGCCTGTTATCCCCGGAGTACCTTTTATCCTTTGAGCGATGGCCCTTCCATACAGAACCACCGGATCACTTAAGCCTGCTTTCGCACCTGTTCGAACCGTCGTTCTCTCAGTCAAGCACCCTTGTACTTATACGCTCTTCGCATGATTACCGTCCATGCTGAGGGTACCTTTGCGAGCCTCCGTTACTCTTTTGGAGGCGACCACCCCAGTCAAACTACCCACCACACACTGTCCCCCTTGCGGGGTTAGAACCTAAGTATGGGAAGGGTGGTATTTCAACGACGGCTCCACAATGACTAGCGTCACCGCTTCAAAGCCTCCCACCTATCCTACACATCCCATACTCAAGCACAATGTGAAGCTATAGTAAAGGTTCACGGGGTCTTTCCGTCCCGTTGCGGGTAATCGGCATCTTCACCGATACTACAATTTCACCGAGCTCATGGCTGAGACAGTGCCCAAATCGTTACACCATTCGTGCAGGTCGGAACTTACCCGACAAGGAATTTCGCTACCTTAGGACCGTTATAGTTACGGCCGCCGTTTACCGGGGCTTCAGTTAAGACCTTCGAGATTGCTCCCTAAGCCCCTTCCTTAACCTTCCGGCACCGGGCAGGTGTCAGACCCTATACTTCATCTTTCGATTTCGCAGAGTCCTGTGTTTTTGCTAAACAGTCGCTTGGGCCTCTTCACTGCGTCCCACCTTGCGGTGGGAGACTCTTCTCCCGAAGTTACGAGTCTATTTTGCCGAGTTCCTTAGCCATGGATCACTCGAGCGCCTGAGGATACTCTCCTCGACTACCTGTGTCGGTTTACGGTACGGGTTGTATTATCCTAGAGCTTAGAAGCTTTTCTTGGAAGCATGCTCGGGGCAACTATCACCTCACCCGTAGGTTTGGTGTACTATCGTGTTTCAGCTCAACCTACGGATTTACCTATAAGTCTCATAGCCTACGCACTTCAACGCACTATTCCGTCAGTGCGCGTGCCTTACGCGTCTCCGTCCCTCCTTCGCAAATAATACAAGTACGGGAATATTAACCCGTTTGCCATCGGCGTCGCCTCTCGGCTTATCCTTAGGACCCGACTAACCCTGATCTGATTAACATCGATCGAGGAAACCTTAGTCTTACGGCGATTCTGTTTTTCACAGAATTTATCGTTACTCATGCCTACATTTTCTTTTCCAGTCTCTCCAGCAAGCCTCACGACTCACCTTCGACGATACTGGAATGCTCCCCTACCACTCACTTACGTGAGTCCAAAGCTTCGGTGATGAACTTGATGCCCGATTATTTTCCGCGCAGGAACGCTCGACTAGTGAGCTGTTACGCACTCTTTAAATGAATTGCTGCTTCCAAGCAAACATCCTAGCTGTCTGTGCATTCCCACCTCGTTCTATTCAACTTAGTTCATACTTAGGGACCTTAGCTGTTGATCTGGGTTGTTCCCCTCTCGGCGCGTGACCTTAGCACCCCGCGCCTCACTGCCAGTATCATGTCATGGCATTCGGAGTTCATCAGGGGTTGGTAGGCCGCGAAGCCCCCTAGCCCTATTGGTAGCTCTACCTCCATGACATGTCTATACCTGACGCTGTACCTAAATACATTTCGGGGAGTACGAGCTATCTCCGAGTTTGATTGGCCTTTCACCCCTACCCACAGGTCATCCGGTAACTTTTCAACGTTAATCAGTTCGGTCCTCCAGTGCGAGACTATCGCACCTTCAACCTGCCCGTAGGTAGATCACTCGGTTTCGCGTCTATCCCAACCAGCTAGCGCCCTATTCAGACTCGCTTTCGCTCCGCATTCGTCCCTTAAGGACTTAAACTCGCTGGTCAGGTATAACTCGTAGGCTCATTATGCAAAAGGCACGCCGTCACAAATAACCCGAAGGCTACCTGCTCCGACCGCTTGTAGGCGTATGGTTTCAGGGTCTTTTCACTCCTCTTCTCGAGGTTCTTTTCACCTTTCCTTCACAGTACTACTTCACTATCGGTCTCTCAGTAGTATTTAGCCTTACCGGATGGTGCCGGCAAATTCAGACAGGGTTTCTCCGGCCCCGCCCTACTCAGGATACTGTCCCGGTTGGTCTCGTTACGTGTACGGGGCTTTCACCCTTTATAGCGTTGTTTTCCAAACAACTTCCACTTCCTTCTCCTCCCTTTATGTCAGTCCTACTACCCCAAAGCAACGAATTGCTTTGGTTTGGGCTTCTCCGCTTTCGCTCGCCACTACTTACGGAATCACTATTGTTTTCTCCTCCTCCAGGTACTTAGATGTTTCAGTTCCCTGGGTTTTCCCCCATTGCTGGGTTACTGGTCTTCAACCAGTAGGGTTTCCCCATTCAGACATCTACGGATCAACGCTCGTTTGCAACTCCCCGTAGCTTTTCGCAGCTTACCACGTCTTTCGTCGTCTCTGAGAGCCAAGGCATCCCCCATACGCCCTTATTCGCTTCCTTTCCTTTTGTTAAGTACTTGCATAACGCACTTAACACTCTCCTGCAATCCGAAAATCGCAG
>JALHRK010000096.1 GCA_022841505.1 Saprospiraceae bacterium
TGAGGAATTGGTGGATCCTGCCGCTTTTTTCGGGCCAACCGCCAGGCTCTTGTCCACCTGCCGTACATCGCAAAATACGAGACCGATTTCACCGGAAAAATTTTAATCACCCTACGCCTGAAACCGGTTCCGGAAGTGGTGGTGAGCAAAGAAAAAGCGGCGGGGTTTAAGAAGTGGTTGGGGTGAAGGAATTTGAAAATTTGAAAATTGGGGGTTCAACTGGGATTCGATTTTTGTGTTCCTCTTTCTACTTTAACCTTCTATTTAACCTTCAATCCTCAATAAAACAATTGGTGAATGTACACGATGGTTTTAACAACGCAACGCCACCCCATCCCACTCCCCAAACACCCTGATCGGGCGACCGGAGCTGATGGCCACTAATTTCCACCCGATTTCCGGTGTGCAAACGACCGGCAGGCGATTCCCCTGAATATCTGTGAGGTAAAAAGTGTCCTGCTCCACACCCGGCACGACAGATTCCAGCAGCGCGGGCAGGCCGTGCAGCCAGGGATTGGCAGCCAAAGCGCGGTCATATTCCGAGACCAGCGCGGGTACATCAGCTAAGCCCGTTCCTTCGTATGGCCGTTCTTCGGCGACGACAATTTCGCCTTTCGGCAAAGCGCGCAGGGGATAAGCGGAAGGGTAGTAGGCCATTTCGCCTTCCAGCACCTGCCCCGTCAGCCAGTGGTGTTCAAAATCATTGCGGCCCCACGCAAATTCGAGCAGCAAGGCAAAGCGCCCGTGGCGTTCCCCCACCAGCCAGGTTCGGCGGTAGCGCAGGTTTTCTTCTTCGCCTTCCGTGTGGCCAAGCACCTGCCAGCAGTCGTCCAGCACCGGGCCGGTTTGCAGCACCTCTTCCTTTTTCAGGTTCAGCCCCGCAAACTGCAACAGGTCGGCCCAAAGCCCGTCGGGCAGGGTCTCGCAGCGCTGAAAGCCTTCTGCGGCTAAGTGCAGCAATGCCAGTTCTGCCAGCACCCGCTCCGGCCAGTTGTCTTCGCGCAGCAACCCCTTGATGAGCCGGATACGGCGTGCCAGGCCGCCCAGCTTGGCGTCCACCATGCGGCGGGCGATGTCGTCCCAAAACTCCGGGGCTTGCTGCTGTGCGCCTGCCAGGCCGTGGTGGGCGAGGTCGCGGAGCCAACCGGAGAGTTCGGAGGCGCCTTGCTGCATGGGGAGCAGGCGCTTTTCCGGGAGTTCCAGGCGTGTGGGTGCTTTTGTGGCAGTTGGTGGTGGCATTGGAATGGGTGGTGGTTGATGGGGCAAAATACGGGATTCTTGCAGATAATTCTGGGTGAATACGACAGCTGTCACGTCCTAAAATAAGTTACATTTACCCCCTAAAAATAACACAAAACCTGAATCATGTCTGAAGAAACGAAACCATGCCCACAATGTGAATCGCCTTATGGGTACGCTACGGGAGAACAATCATACACGTGCCCGGAATGTGGTCATGAATGGACGCTCGAAGCGGTGTTCAAAGCGGACGTCCTGGTGGTGAAAGATTCCAACGGAACGGTCTTGCAAAATGGAGATTCGGTCATTGTGATTAAAAACTTACCGGTAAAAGGAGCGTCGCTGCCCATAAAGGCGGGTACCAAAGTAAAAAACATTCGGTTAACGGACGGCGACCACAATATTGATTGCAAAATTGAAGGTTATGGAGCTATGGCGCTAAAATCAGAATTTGTTAGAAAAGCGTGACAATTGCTTTTGAAACCGACTACCCTTTCCCCTTCAAAAACGCCAGCGCCTCCACATTAAACCGCTGCCATTGCTCAATATTGCAAATATGGCCGCATCGCTCAATGACCACTAAGGTTGCTTTTTCCTGGTGCGCAACAAAGCGGTGCGCTGCTTTGAAGAAGACATGATCTTCGGCGCCCATCACCACGAGACTCCATTTTTTTAAGGGCCGGTAAAAGCACTCATCCAGCACTTTGAAGAATTCGCCGTACAGGCCAACCCATTTCATGTACTCGGCCTGGGTGAGCCGCTTGGCTTGTTGCCGGTATAGGCGTCTCGATTTTTCGTGGTTCTTTTTGGGCAAAATGATCAGGGAAAAAAGGGCGTAAATGTAGCGGTACGGCAACAGAAGGTTGAGCAGTTTGGAAGCGTGTACCAGCACACGCATCTTGAGGGTGGCGCGAAAAACACCGCCAGCCATCACCATTTTATCCACTAATGCTGGTCGGCGCTGATCGAGGCGCTGAAGGATGGCACTGCCGAGGGAGAGCGAAATGAAGTTCGCCTTTTCGATTTTCAGGTGGTCAATTACTTCCAGAATATCGGTGCAAACGATGTCAAAATTGTAGCTTGGATAGGCCGGCTCCATATCTTTAGACAAGCCATGATCGCGCAGGTCGAGCAGCAGCAGGTGGAAGAACGGCTTGAAGGCTTCGGTCTGATATTTCCAGGTAGCAATAGCGCCGCCGGCCCCGTGGATAAAGACGAGCCAGGGAGCATCTGTAGGCAGGCGATGGATTTTATAATGAAGCATGGAACGGATATTGGCTGGACATCAAAACAAGCTGCACCTAAAAATGTTGTCATGCCATGATGACGCAAGACAGAAATACCGGGCTGCAACGCCTGCGCCCTTCTATTCCCGTAGACTTAACTGAAAATCCGGAGAACAGCGCCGGACATTTCCAAAACGCCACGCTCCGGCCCATCCTCAAGTTGCAAAATGAATTGTTGCTCCAAGTCTTCCGGCAGTACCTTCAAAAATCAAAAGGCTCTTTTTTTCAGCTTGACCGGCCAAAAAAGCTGGCGTTCATCGCCAACAGCATCCGCCGCGACCTGCACTTCCGAAACCTCCTGATTGGCATCGTTGTCGGGCATTTCACCGAAGAGGAATGGGCGGTTTTTGTTGGGCAGGAACAGGAACTCGCGCGCCGCATCGCCGATTTGCTGATTCAGCGGTTGAGTGACCAAGTGGAGTGTTTTTTGCCGCTTTAGCAATGCCTGGCAAGTTTTACAACCCATTTACATTAATTTACACCAATTCATGCTGGGTCATTACAGCCCCCCATACCTTTAACCGCAAATCAAGGTATGTTTATGAAGAACATAAATGGAATTTGTTTGATCGTTTTAAGTTGCTGCTGGCTCGCCGCTTGCGGACTTAAGAACCGGCCCGCTGCTTCATTGGATGATTCAAAAGAGCAAGTTGTACAAACCGGCCAGTTGTCAATTGTGCAAAAGCTGAAAGAATTTGACCAATTGCCCGTTGAGGAAAGAATTGCCCTGTACTACGAGCTAAAAAAGGAAAGCCCCAATGTTTATAATTTTAAGAACGAGGATGAACTTACGATGTACGGCTACTCCTACCTATGGAGCAATAAGATGGACGAAGCCATCGCGATCTTTAAACTGATTATTGCTGAATTTCCGAATTCTTCCAACCCCTACGATAGCATGGGGGAAGCCTATCTGAAAATTGGGAACAGGGAGCTAGCCTTGGTCAACTATGAAAAGTCATTGGCGCTTAATCCCGATAATTTTAATGCGGAAGACCAGATTGAGCTGATCAGGCACCCCGAAAAAGCGCGCGAAAAACCTGCGGATAAGTTTGCCAAAGTTTTTACTGCTCAGGCATTCAAAGCGGATTTAGATCAACTGGGCAACACCTTAACAAAGGTACACCCCAACGCACTCAAATTTATTTCTAAGGAGGCATTCTGGAAAACGATCGAAGAGAAAAAAGCCTTGATCACAGACAAGACCACTTATGGCGAATTCGCCTGGCATTGCAGTGAAATTATTGCCAATGTACATTGTTCGCATACCGGCATGGGAAGTTTTTATGTTGAAAATAACATGCTGCCGCCTGGAATTAAATTTCCGATAGAAACCCGTTTGGTAAACGATCAATTGTTTGTGGTTGATCCATTAAACAACGCCGATAAAGTGCAGGTAAAGGACGAAATCCTGAGTATAAATGGAGTGGCCGTTTCTAAACTCATACAGGATGTGTACAAGCATATTCCATCACAAGGGTATATAAAAACAACCAAAAAACATTTTTTTAACGCGTGGTCTTGTAGCATGATCCCTTATGCGTTAGGGTTTCCGAAAGCCTATAAAATAGTCGTCAAAGGCAGGGAAGTGCCCATTGTATTAAATGGAGCCGCAACCATTAAAGCCCCATTTAGAGACCAATCTATACAACGTTGTGGTGACTATTTGTGCCTTGAAATGTTGTCGGATGGTAAAACGGCCATTATGACCATTGAATCTTTCAATTATTACCCATGGAATGATTTACCAGTTTTTATAAATTTCATGGATAGTAGTTTTTTGAAAATAAATCAAAAAGGCATTAAAAATCTTGTCATAGACGTTCGGTTTAATGGCGGGGGATCTCAACAATCCAGTATTCATCTGCTGCGGTATTTGGTGGATAAACCTTTTATTTATTATTCCAATGCACAATTTGAAGGGAAAGGAGCAAAAATAGATGGAGAAGAAGTAATCGCACCCTTTAAAAACCGGTTTAAAGGAAAATGCTATTTTATGATTGATGGAAATGGGAATTCCACGACGGGGCATTTCATGTCTCTGGTGAAAGTGTTAAACCTGGGCGTCATTGTAGGTGAAGAACTTGGGTCCAATCAATTTTGTTCGGCAGGTCAAAAAATATGCAGACTTTCAAGCACAAAATTGGAATATTATGTGGCAAACAATACGCATGAATCTACGGCCACCTCACTACCAGATGAGGTTGGGATATTACCGGATCATGCGGTTACACAGGGTATTGATGACTATTTGAACAAGGTTGATGTGGTAAAGGCGTACACACTTAAACTTATTCAAACCCGACATTGAAATAATATATCATGAAAAGTTTAATCAGCACATTGCTTCTCTTCATTGCTTTGACTGCCTTTGCACAAACCCAAAAACCGGAGTTGGATGGCAACACATGGGAAGCGCCCTATACACTCCAGGTTCCAAAAGATTGGGGCGTTGAACGTTTCTCTATCCCTATCGGGTTTGCCCCGCAAATTCCTTACAATGGGGTGGAAGACATTAGGTTTGCACCAGGCTGGGCCAACGCAAAAAGCAATGAATATTGGACTTATGCTTTTTTGTGGTATTTAGACGATATCCAAAAAATAAATGCCGAAATTATATCAAGCCATTTAAAGGCATATTATACAGGGCTAATTGCGGTTAACGCAGCGTCTTCCAGCATGCACGCTGCCCAGGAAGTTGCAGTAGAAACTAAAATCAAAAAAGTAAAAACAAATAAGGGGGATTCCAAAACCTTTCGGGGAACTATTTACCTGGTTGACTATATGGCGAAAACCCCCATAACCCTACATTGTATTGTTCATTTAAAATTTTATCCACTAAAGCATAAAACGTTCCTCTTTTTCGAAATTTCGCCCAAGCCATACGACGACAAGGTTTGGCAAGGCCTTCATCAATTGTGGGCTGACTTTAACATTAAAACAAAATAAATTGTATAATCAATTGGAGAGTTGGCCAACAAGCGCTTTAGCTCAATATAAAATCCACTGCTTTTTTTGCGTGTAAATAGGTCGTATCCAATAATGGCAAATCAAAATCGTCGCGCTTAATCAGCATTGGCAATTCGGTGCACCCCAGGATGACGCCGTCTATTCCCTGCGCTTTCATGTTGGTCATTTCGGTTAAGAAAAAATCTTTTGTGGCGGGGTCAAATATTCCCCGTATAAGTTCTTCCGCAATGGCTTTATGCATTTTTGCCCTCGTTTCCGGGGCTGCAACTTGAGTTTGAATCTGATATTTATGCTTCAACCTGTCTTTAATAAAATCTTCTTCCATCACTGGCTTAGTTCCCAATAAGGCCAGATTCGTTAAGCCTAAACTTTGAGCGGCTTCAGCCGTCGCATCGCCGATATGGAGGATGGGTATGTCCAATTTCGGCTCCACAAAAGGGCAAACTTTATGGGGTGTATTGGCACAAATCAGGATGGCCTCCGCCCCGGCCTGTTGCAAGGTCAGGGCAATCTTTAAATACGCCTGGTTGATTTCGTCCCAGTCATTCCGGCGCATTAAATCTATACTCAAACTATACATCAGCAGCGGCAGATTAACCGGCGGCGAACCCAGCCGTTCCTCCACCAATTGATTGAGATAGCGGTAATAATCTATGGTGGAGTGCCAGGACGTGCCTCCAATCATTCCGAGGGTTCTCATGTTATTTGAATGGAGGTTTGCATAATGATGATTTTGAACAAAGTTAAGCAGAAATCCAGGTTGATGCTAAAATAGTGGCAGTTTTGCCTTCCAATGGCTCCCTAATGTACGCGCAATAAACAATGCCAACAGCCATAAATCCGTTTTGTACAGCGCGACAACAACGTCCAAAAAATGACACCAACTTTTTTTAAAAATCAATCCGAATTCAGAGCCTGGTTGGCTGAAAACCATCAAAAGGAAACCGAACTCATCGTCGGTTTTTATAAAATGGGCAGTGGAAAACTGAACATGACCTGGTCGCAATCGGTAGACGAAGCGCTTTGCTTTGGGTGGATAGATGGTGTTCGCAGGTCCATTGACAAAGACAGTTATTGCATCCGCTTTACCCCGCGAAGACCGAACAGCATCTGGAGTACCGTGAATATTCAGAAAATTGAAGATTTGACGAAGGCCGGGTTGATGCAACCGGCTGGCCTTGAAGCGTATAGTCACCTGAAAGCAGACAAATCAAGGATTTATGGTTTTGAGGTGGAGGCTAAAAAATTAGAAGATCATCTTGAGGATAAATTTAAAGCCAACGAGGCGGCCTGGAATTTTTTTACCAAACAAGCGCCCTCCTATCAGAGGGCGACCATCCATTGGATTATGGCCGCCAAACAGGAAACGACCAAACTTTCCCGACTTGATAAAGTGATTGCTGCGAGTGAAATACAAAAGCGACTTTAGTTTTTTAGACTGAGAAGACAGCATGTCCGACAGGGTGAGAAAAATAGGAAGAAATTCGTGGGCGAAAGCCCAAAGGCAATGTTCGGTATTCATAACGCTGCTCGCGCGATTGATCCGCCTCGCGTGCCCTATCCCGTGGGCGCTTCCCTTTGCTGTCTAAATCCCAAAAAATCCCTGCTCCAATTCCCTGCCATTCCCTACCTTTGCAGCGTTTTTTCAAAGCCTTGACCATGAACGCAACAACTATAGCGCCCGCCATTGTTTTCGAGCGCGGCAACCTGACCGAAGCAACGCTGCTGTCGCTCTACCAGCGGCTGCTTAAACCGCGCATGATTGAAGATAAAATGCTCATCCTGCTGCGGCAGGGGCGCGTGAGCAAGTGGTTTTCGGGAATTGGCCAGGAGGCCATTTCGGTCGGCGTTACCTGCGCGTTGTTGCCCGACGAATTCATTTTTACCCTGCACCGCAACCTTGGGGTGTTTACTTCCCGCGATATTCCGCTGGAGCGCCTTTTTTGCCAGTGGCAGGGCAAGGCTTCGGGCTTCACCAAAGGCCGCGACCGCTCTTTCCATTTTGGAACCATGGAATACCATATCGTGGGCATGATCTCGCACCTGGGCCCGCAACTGGCGCTGGCAGGCGGGGTAGCGCTGGCGCACAAGCTGCAACACGAAGGCCGGGTTTCGGTGGCGTTCACCGGCGAAGGCGGCACCAGCGAAGGTGACTTCCACGAAGCGCTCAACGTGGCGGCAGTCTGGCAGTTGCCGGTCATTTTTGTGATCGAAAATAACGGCTACGGCCTGTCAACGCCCACACAGGAACAATACCGCTGCGAAAACCTCGCCGACCGTGCCATCGGCTACGGGATGCGTTCGGTGGTCCTTGATGGCAACAACATCCTCGAAGTCTACCGCACCTTCAGCCAGTTAGCAGCGGAATTGCGCGAAAAACCCGAACCGGTTTTGGTGGAATGCCGCACCTTTCGCATGCGCGGCCACGAAGAAGCGTCGGGTACAAAATACGTACCGCAGGAGTTAATGGATTTCTGGGCAGCCAAAGACCCGCTCAGCAATTACGAACAATACCTGCTGCAAACGGGCGTGCTCGACGAGGCGAAAATCGAAGCAATCCGGCAGGAAATCCGGCAGGAAATCGAAGCTGGTTTGGCCATTGCGTTTGAAGAACCGGAAATCCAGTCAAGCGAAACGCAGGAATTATCGGATGTATATGCACCCTATACCCAGCAGATTGTGGCGCCCGCTACACCAGCAAAAAGCGAAAAACGCTTCATTAACGCGATCTCCGACGGTTTGCGGCAAGCGATGGAAAAGCACGACAACTTAGTGCTGATGGGCCAGGACATTGCCGAATACGGCGGCGTATTCAAAATCACGGAAGGTTTTGTTGCACAGTTTGGCAAAGAACGGGTGCGCAATACGCCCATTTGCGAAAGCGCCATCGTCGGCATCGGGCTGGGTTTGAGCCTCAAAGGCCACAAAGCCATGGTTGAAATGCAGTTTGCAGACTTTGTTTCCTGCGCGTTTAACCAGATTGTCAACAACTTAGCGAAACTTTACTACCGCTGGGGCGAAAATGCCGACGTGGTGGTGCGGATGCCCGCAGGCGGTGGCATGAGCGCAGGCCCATTCCATTCGCAGAGCAACGAGGCCTGGTTTGCCCACACGCCGGGTCTGAAAGTAGTTTATCCGGCCAATCCATACGACGCAAAAGGCCTGCTTTTGGCCAGTTTTGAAGACCCGAATCCGGTCATTTATTTTGAACACAAAGGCTTGTACCGCAGCCTCACGGAGGCCATTCCCGACGATTATTACACGGTAGAAATCGGAAAAGCCAGGCTGGAGCAGGAAGGCACCGCAGTGTCGGTCATTACTTATGGCATGGGTGTACACTGGGCAAAAAAAATAACAGCAGAAATGGGCGTGGATGCAGAAATCCTCGACCTGCGCACCTTGCTGCCACTCGATTACGAAGCGATTATTGCCACGGTGAAAAAGACGGGAAAAGTTATCATCCTGCACGAAGACACGCTGTATGGCGGCATCGGCGGGGAAATTGCGGCCTACATTTCCGAAAATCTGTTCGAATATTTAGACGCGCCCGTGCTGCGCGCTGCCGGCTTAGACATGCCCATCCCGTTTGCGGCGCCTTTGGAACAATTATTTATGCCGGCAGAGCGGTTTAAGCAGCAGTTGGAACGGGTGTTGGAGTATTAAGGGATTTGAAGATTTGAAAATTTGAAAATTTGAAAATTGGGGATACGCAATTTCGAATGTGTTCCTAATCTTCAAATTTTCAAATCAACTCATTTTCAAATCTTTACCAGTCTTTATCCGAACTGCAAGCACCGCGCTTCTCCCGGCGCATTTTGTTCATCACTTTTTTTTCCTCCTGTTCCATGATCTTGAGGAGTTCTTCCGCTTCCTGGCGTGAAATTTCTTCCTCTTTACCGGCTTGGGATTTGGATTGTTGTTCCTGCCGTTGTTTGTCGTTTTGCTGTTGTTGCTGCTGTTTTTGCTGTTGATCTTGTTGCTGTTGGTTCTGTTCCTGCTTGTTTTGATCCGGTGGCGGCGGTGGTGGAATCCGGCGGCGGGCCTGCGCAAGGTTGTGTTTGGCCTGGGCGTCGCCCGGATTCAGGCGCAGGGCGTTTTTGTAAGCCTCCACGCTTTTATCCCAGGCGCCGGCTTTGAAATGTGCATTGCCGAGGTTGTAGTACGCCTGGGCTTTTTGGTTTTGATCTAAAGCCTTACCCGCTGCTTCTTCAAAGTGTTTGATGGCTTCGTCGTAGTTTTCGCGCTGGTAAATGGCGTTGCCGAGGTTGTAATTTTCCTTGGCGCCACCTTGCTTTTCGACGGCACTGCGGTATTTTTCCTCCGCCTTGGCGTAGTTCTTTTCTTTGTAAGCTTTGTCGCCTTTCAACAACTCCGTATGCGCCGATTGTGCCGCAGTGTGCTGAATGCTGAGCAAAAAAGCAATCAATCCCAATCCTGTTATGAACGATTTACACATAGTTTGCCTGTTTTTTTGAGCGGTCGCCTGAAATCCCTAATTATTGTCTGTCCATTTAGTCTGGTGTCTGCTCTTTAGAGTTCGAGAGCAAGGCATGTTTTGCCCCAAAAACGGGAGTTTACCCGCGTAAATGACCGATTTTGGGGCAAAACATAACGCAGCTATCGGACTCTAAAGACAGATACAAACTATTCGTTCCTTTTGTACGCAATAAAAAACTCCGTAGCCAACAACAGCAAACCCAGTCCGATGAGGTACTGAAAATAGTTGTTGTAATCGCTGAACGGGCGCTGTTCGTAGGACCGTTTTTCTATTTTGTCAATGCGCTCCCGGAGGCCGCTGATCACCGCGTCACTGCCGGAAGCAATGTTGAAATAGGCGCCGTTGGACGCTTTTGCAATGTTTCGCAAGGTTGTTTCATCTAAGCGGGTGCGCACCGGATTCCCGCTGGCGTCGCGTTTGTATTCGGTCCCAAAGGAAGTCGTCACCGGGATGAATCCGCCTTCGGTTGTACCCGCGCCGATCGTCATCACGATTAGGCCGTTTTCGGCAGCTTTCTCCGCGTTTTCCAAGGCCTGACCTTCGTGGTCTTCGCCGTCGCTGAAAATCACGAAGGCTTTGTGGTTTTTATTGTCTTCGCCAAACGTCACTTCGGCCATTTCAATCGCTGCGCCGATATTGGTGCCTGCGGAAGAAGCCATACTGGTTTCTGCGCTTTCTAAAAACAACCTCAAAAAATTGTAATCGGTGGTGAAAGGCGCCTGCAGAAAAGAATTGCAGGAAAAAAGGAGGATGCCAATATTGTCCCCTTCCGATTGGTTGACTAAGTCCACTGCAAATTTTTTCACCCGCTCTAAGCGGCTGGGCGGCAAATCCTGCGCCAGCATGCTTTCTGAAATATCAATGGCAATGAGCAGGTCAATCCCCTTGCGCTCCACCTTTTCGCGTTTGGCGCCCCATTGCGGGTTGGCCCAGCTCAAAATCAGCAACGTCATTGACAACAACAGCAGAACCAGCTTAAACCTGTTTCGCTGTGGTGCGTAACCGGGCATGAGCCGCTCCAGCAGCGCCGCGTCGCCAAAGCGTTGCAGGGCGCGCTTGCGCACATGTTGCGACAACGCATACAAACCCGCCATCAGGGGGATTGCCGCCAAGGCAAAAAGGTATTCGTTGTGCTCAAAACGGAACATTGTAAAAAGATATTAGATTTTAGATATTAGATTTTAGATTGGTTTCATGGTTGGATGAAAAGCAAGTTGGCAAATAGGCAAAAACACAAATTTTTAGTTTTGCCCCTTGCCTTTTGCTCCTTGCCAATTTGCCTTTTGCCCTTTATCACGGAATCGTCCGCAGCACCGTATACCGCAGCAGGAATTCCATAAAAACCAGTACCACAGCGCACAGGACAAACCATCTGAACAATTCTCCGTAGCGTTTGTAGCTGGTAATTTCGATTTCACTTTTCTCCAATTGGTCAATCTGGGCATAAATTTGCTCCAATTCCTGCTCAGTTGTGGCGCGGTAATATTGCCCGCCGGTCAGTTGCGCAATTTCCCGCATCAGGGGTTCGTCCATTTCCACCCGCGCCAGGCCGAAAATATAAGTGCCATCGCTGCGGCGGCTCACCGGTGTATGGGCTTCGCCGGAAGCGCCAATGCCGATGGTGTAGATTTTAATGTTGAATTCTTTGGCAATTTTTGCCGCCAATTGCGGCGACTGATAGCCTGTGTTGTTGACGCCGTCGGTGAGCAGGATGATGACCTTACTTTTGGCTTTGGTATCTTTGAGGCGATTCACTGCCGTCGCCAGCCCCATCCCGATGGCCGTACCGTCTTCCAGGTTCCCGCATTCCAGTCGCGACAAAAATTCCTTTACGATGCGGTGGTCGGTAGTCAAAGGGCATTGGGTAAACGCTTCGCCTGCAAAAACGACAATCCCTACCCGGTCAAACGTGCGTTTGTCCACAAATTCAGAAGCCACGCGCTTGGCCACCTCCAGCCGGTTGGGTTTGAAATCCATGGCCAGCATGCTGCTCGATAAATCCATCGAAAGCACGATGTCAATGCCCTCGCCTTTCACTTTTTCTTCCTGCAGCGGCTCCTGTGGCCGGGCTACCGCCATAATCAATGCCGCAAAAGCGAAAATGCGCAACATGGGCAGTACGAGCTGCAACCTGCCACGCCAGCTTCCCCCGGCCCGCACGGCCTGCAAACTCGACAAGCGGAAGGTCGGGTACCGCTTTCGGTAGCGAAGCCAATACCAGAACACCGCTACCGGCAGCAGCAGGAACAAGTACAGGAACTCTGGGTGTAGCCACCTCATATTTTGAATTTAATTAATTGATGATAGATGATTGATCAATGATGATGGATGATGGATACGATACATTCCAAGGTAACGAAAGCCCACATCATCAATTATCAATCATGTAATCATCAATCATCAATAAAAAAGGGCTTCCTTTCTTTAAGTTGATGATTGATGATGTTTATTCAATGACGTTTACCAAACTTTAAAAGTTTAGTAAACGTTACTCCCTCTCATTGTCAATTGAAGCCTCTGATTGCTCAATAATCATGCTTTCTTCCGGCCCCGTCATCTTCACCAGCTCAATTGCCCGCTCCAGCCAGGCTGCCCCGGTTTCAGCATCAGGATTTGCTTTCGCAAATTTGACCAAATCCGCCGTGTGCAGCAAATCGCGGAGGATAGAAACGGCGGCCTCCGTCAAGTCTTCTTTTTTCAAAGCGGACATGATTTCTCGGGTCGTTGATTCCAGCGCTTTGATGCCGTAACGGTTTTCAAGGTACTCCCGCGCAATGAAGGTCAAATCGGCGTAATAGGCTTTCATTGCCCCCGGATGCAGCCAGGGTGCGCCTCGTTGCAGGGCGTGTAGTTTTTCAAGCGCGATTTGATCCGGCGTTTTTTTCACGAGCATTTTCGGGAAGGTTCGCTCCTTCACAGGTCTGTTGGCGTACCACCAGATGCCCCAAATCAGCAACAAGAGCAGCACTATCCCAAAATAAGGCCAGTAGTCGGTAAAACGCCGGACCTCTGGAATGATGTCTTTGATCGGTTCGATGTGCAGGGAATCCCGGTTGACGACCACGTCCCTGACCTCCAGCACCAATTCTTTTGTCCAGGCCGTGTCAATACCTTCGCCTTCCGCCACATAAATTGGAACTGACGGCAACTCGTACCGCCCGGCATCGAAAGAAGTCAGCGTCAGGGTCTGTTCCGTAAAGGCGGCAATATTTGAAATGCGCGTGCGCGGCGTGTCAACAGCCAATATTTCGATGCCTTTGAGGGATTCCAATTGGGAAAAATCGGCCCGCTGGAACAAGCCGTTTTTGCTGTAAGCAACCCGAAAAACCAACTTGACCTGGTCGCCAATGCTGATTTGCGAGCTGTCTATCAGCACGTTCGCTGTGGTTTGCGCGCCGAGGCTTGTATGCCAAAGCGCCAGCGCTACCGATAATCCCAATACAACAATGGTCTTTAATTTTCCCATGCTTTTTATCGGATGCGCTTGTGAAAAAACTTCAACAGGGCATTTACGTATGATTCATTCGTTTGAATGCGTACCACGTCGGCGCCGCTCTTCAGGAAAACGCCCCGAAAATAATCTGATTGCTCCCGATGCCAGTCTTCGTAGTACTTGCGCACCGAAGCAGACGCCGTATCGAGCCATTGCACCTGCCCCGTTTCGGGGTCTTTCACGCGCATGAGGCCAATGTTGGGCAATGCCGTTTCACGCGGATCCACAATTTGAACCCCGATGAGGTCGTGTTTGCGGGCGGCGATCCTAAGGGGGGCTTCGTAGCCCTTCGCCAGAAAATCGGACAGCAGAAAACAGACGCTGCGTTTTTTGAGGGCATTGTTGAAATATTCCAACGCCGCACCGATGTTCGTCCCTTTGCCTTTTGGCTGAAAATCAATCAATTCGCGAATAATGCGCAGGATGTATTGGCGGCCTTTTTTGGGCGGCATGAATTTTTCAACCTTATCGGAAAAGAAAAGCACCCCGACTTTATCGTTGTTGTTGATGGCAGAAAACGCCAGCACGGCGCAAATTTCCGTCAGGATTTCGTGTTTCATTTGCGCAGCCGTCCCAAAAAAAGAAGACTGGCTCATGTCAATGAGGAGCATCACGGTCAGTTCGCGCTCTTCTTCAAAAATTTTCACGTGCGGTTCGCCGGTGCGCGCCGTCACGTTCCAGTCAATCATGCGCACATCGTCGCCATACTGGTAGCTGCGCACTTCGCTGAACGACATACCGCGGCCCTTGAATGCGCTGTGGTATTCGCCGGTAAACAAATGCCGGCTCAACCCTTTTGTCTTGATCTCTACTTTGCGGACTTTACTAAGCAGTTCACTGGTTTCCATCGTCCAAAGTTACGACCATCTGCGGTCAGAATTTTTATGCCTTTCGGCGAATGATTGATCCGTGCAAAATTCGATATTTCACGCTAAAAACGAAGGATAAATTGCTTTGTTGCAGGGGGAATTAATGGGGGAGGCTTTTTATTTACGGGAGGTGGCTGTTTTTTCCTCAAACAACGATTCGAACTTCCCGCTTTCCGTACCCATCCATTTGTCCCAAAAAGTAAAATACAAGCCATAGTTGCTGCGGAATTCTGCGTGGTGCAGACTGTGGTGGGTGGCGCCAATAAACCACCGACCCAGCCAGTGCCGGGCAGCGCCTTTCGGGTAAATTTCAATGTCTAAATGATTGATGGTGGCAGAAAGGGTCATGAGGGTAAGCAACAGGATCACAACCGAATAGTGCATGGGCAACACAAATACCAATGCCGGAACAACGACCGCCTGCAAACCAGACTCGATCGGATGGAAAGAAAAGGACGTCCACGGCGAGGTGACTATGCTGTCGTGGTGTACTTTGTGGATGATACGGTAAACTTTGGGCCGGTGCATCCAGCGGTGGAGCCAGTAGTAATAGGTCTCATGAACCAGCATAGCCAGAAGCAAACTCAGGAACAGCCAGCCATATCCATAAGCCGCAACATCCGTATAAATTTGGGTATAGCCTTGCTGCCAGGCCAGCATCATCAAAGCGCCAGCAACGCCAAAAGCCAGCGAAGTCAGCGCCGACCATTTCACTTCGCGCCACGACTGCCCGGGTTGCCGAAGCCGGAAACTGATCTTTCGGTGGGCAAACTGCTGTCGGGCAATGCGGTAAAAAAACAGGTAAAAACTGCCCGCCACCAGCACGTAGCGAAAAAAAACCACTGCGGAAACTCCAAAAACGGCTATTAAAAAAAAGACTGGATCAGCTAAATCCGGCATTGTTTGCATGGCACGAAGATTGATTCACACGAATATAACCAATAAACCCGTTTCTGGTTGCAGGTACTTCGCGTGTCACGCCTTGCCTTTTGCCAATTTGCCCTTTGCCAATTTGCCTTTTGCCCTTTGCCTTTTGCCCTTTGCCTTTTCAGCGACCGCTAGGCAGCCCCTACCGGCCCATCCAACGCTTGAACTCCATCGCTTTTTCTTTGCTTACAATGACTTCTTCCTGTCCGGCAGGTGGAGACAATTGCAAGATCAGCTTTCCATTGAAATGGGGGTTGATGGCCTTCACTGCTTTTGCACGCAGCAGCACACTTCGGTTGGCGCGAAAAAAATCATCCGGATCAAGCAGGTTTGCGAGCTCTTCAAGCGTATAATCCAGCAGGTAGCGTTGATTGTCCCAGGTTCGGAAAAAACAAAGTTTGCCATCTACCATAAACCAGGCAATGTCTTCCACTTCGATGGAAAGCAGGCGCTGGCCTTGACGGACGAGGAAACGTTTACGGAATGATTTTGGCTGTTGTACCTGGCGCAGGCCTTCAATCAGGTTGTCAATATTTACAGGCGGTGTGGAAGCGCCAAATTGCTGTTTCATCCGCCCGTACTTTTCAAGGCTGCGCTCCAATTCTTCCCGGCGGATGGGTTTTAACAGGTAATCCACGCTGTTCACCTGAAAAGCCTGGAGCGCGTATTCGTCATAAGAAGTTGTGAATACGATGGGCGCCTGCACGTCTACCTGGCTAAAAATTTGGAAACACTGCCCGTCTGCCAGTTCAATGTCCATAAAAATCAGGTCGGGCGGCGGGTGGTTTTGCAGCCACCAAACCGCGGATTTAATGGTTTCGGCGTGCCCGAGTACCTCGATGGCCCCATCCGTTTCGTGCAGCAATTTGATGAGGCGCTCCAATCCGAGGCGTTCGTCCTCAACAATGAATACTTTCATGAGCAGCCCTATGGGTGTTTAATCAATGGCAACAATACAATGAATTCCGTGCCGGTGTCGCGCACCTGCACTTCCAATTGGCCCAGCAGGCGATATTTAGCCATGATATTGGCTAACCCGACTTTTTCGGAAGGGATGGCGCCAGTTTTTTTCTGTAAATTATTGGATATTTTCAGCCAGTTTTCTTCCACCACAACGATGTTGAGACGCAATGGATTTTCTGAAGAAACCTCGTTGTGTTTTACGGCATTTTCAACCAGCAATTGTAACGTCAGGGGTGGAATGAGCAAGTGCTGTGCAGCTTGGGGAACTTCGAGCGTAACAACGAAACCCTCTCCAAACCGCGTTTGCAACAAATGCAGGTAAGAGCGGATGAACCCCAATTCGCGGTGGAGCGGAGTTAATTCGTCCTTGCTGCTCTGGAGCAGATAGCGGTACACATGGCTCAATTCCTCCACAAATTTTTCGGCTTTTGAAGGGTCTACCTGGATCAGGGAGCTGAGGCTGTTCAGGCTGTTGAATAAAAAATGCGGATTAACCTGTTGTTTGAGGCTATCGTATTGAGCCAACAGGTTGATGCGCAACAATTCTTCTTTTTCCTGCTCGGATTCTCGCAGCCGGGTATAATAATAAACAGCTTCTGTGGCGCCAATCCCTGTGAAGCACAAAATGAACGCATTTACAAAATACGACAGAAAAATACCTGTATTCCATTCCGTACCGGGATAACCCATGAGTTTTTCGACCGCAAAATGGGTAAAAAGCATCAGCGGCGTCACCAATGAAATACTGTATAAAAAACTGAATACCAACCTGGATTTCACTTGCTCTAAACCCGCAAACCGCTGCCAGGCACGTTTTACCTGCCACACAATGGTCAGCCATTGACCTGCAATCAACAGGATAAGCACGCTGTACCCCAACAGCCCGGCTCCAAATCCTTTGTTTTCCGAAATGGGTGTATTGACCACATTCACCAGGGCCAGAATACCGATGCCAAGCAGGTGGATCCACTTTTCGTTTGGCGTCATCATGAATGATCTTTCGTGCAAAAGTCGTCCGTCCAATCCAATCTTTCAACCTGGAAATCACAAAACCTCCAAAAGTAGGATCGAAACGGATAAAAAAGGGGTCAAACCGGTTTATGGCGCTCTTCGCTTTCTGGGGCGGACTGGCGCTTTACGCTGGTTGTTTCATCCTGAAATTCGGACGTTTCAAGGTTTTTTGGGTTGCAAAAATGAACACACCACACCCATTTTTGCCCCATCAGTTCACCCGTAATTTGCTCATTATGAAAATCAGCTTTTTTGTTTTTTATCTTACCCTGCTGACGACCGCCTTGTGCGCTCAGGAAAAGGCAGGAGCTTCCCGCTTCCCGCTGACCCTGACCCTGTTCACTGAATCGGTTAGTTTGCCCGATTTTCACAACACCTTTTCACCCCCGAACTGGGGCGTACGGATAGGAACCGAAATCCCCTGGCGCAGCAGCGAAAATGGTCGGCTTTTTCAAACCTTCAATGTGGGGTATTATCGCCACAAAGGCTTGCAACAGGGGCTTTACTTCAGCTCAGAGCTAGGCTACCGGCATTTTTTTGGCAATTTGTTTGCCGATGCGACCCTCGGAGGCGGCTACCTGCGCTTAGTCTCCGAATTGCCTCAATACGAATCCGCGAATGAAGGCTTCCGGAAAACGAGTACTGCCATCGGCAAATTTATGCCGACGCTGGGTCTTGGCCTCGGCTACCGCATTGGAGAAGTCTCCCTGTTTACGCGCTACGAAGCTTTTGGCGAAATGCCGATCAACCACCAGGGCGTGCCGGTGCTGCCTCACAGCGCATTGCACCTTGGCGCCCGGTTTCAGCCATCGGGTAAATAATTACCTATATTTTATCATCAAATAAGAAATCA
>JALHRK010000097.1 GCA_022841505.1 Saprospiraceae bacterium
AGACATGAATCTATCGCGCGGCATCTCCTTCCTCCTCCTGTTCTGCCTCTTCGGGCAGCCGCCCCCCGTCTGCGCGCAGGGCATCCCCTTCACCCTCAATTACCAAAAAAGCGACTACCGGGGCGGCACCCAAAGCTGGGACATCCGCCAGGGGAAAAACGGGCTGCTCTACGTGGCCAACAACGACGGCTTATTGGAGTTTGACGGCTACGAATGGCGGCGGGCGGGCGTTTCCAACCAAACGATTCTGCGCTCCCTTGCCGTGGGAAAAGACGGGCGCATCTACGCCGGCGCGCAGGACGAAATCGGCTACTTCAGTCCGGATGAACAGGGCATGATGCAATTCCAGAGCATGAAAACGCGCCTGCCCAAGGGCGGCGCCAGTTTTGAAGACATCTGGAACATCGAAACGCAGGGCGAAACCACCTGCTTTCAGGCCAAAGACCGCATTTTTTGCCTGCGCGATGCGGATGCTACGGCAACGGTCATCCCGGCGCCACGCGAATTTTCTTTTATGGGTCAAGCCCAAAACCGGATTTTTGTCCACGACATGGCCGGGGATTTATGGGAAATGGAAGCCAATCAATTGCGCCGGTTTGCCGCATTACCGGTCGGCGCAGGGCCAGTTACGGCGGTCTTGCCTTTCCACGCGGATACGATTTTGTTCACTACCGTAAAAGGCGGCATTTTTGCTTTGAGTGGTGGCAACATCGCGCCCTGGCGCACGCCTTTGGATGATTTCCTGATCGAAAACAGAATTTATACGGCGGTGGTGTTGCCGCAGGGGCGTCTTGCACTCGGCACTTCGCGGGGCGGCATTTTGATTTTGGAAGCGAACCGGCGTTTAGCGGTGCTCCTGAACAAGGGCAACGGCTTGCAAAACAACAACATCCTCAGCCTGTTTTGCGATCGGCAGGGCAATCTCTGGGCGGGTACCGACAATGGCATTGACTGCATCCTGGCGCATTCGCCGTTTTCTTTCCTGATTCCCGACGGCCAGTTGGAAGGCACGGCCTACACCGCTATTTTGGCCGGCGACAAAGCCTGGTTTGGCACGGCAAACGGTTTGTACCTCAACAACTGGAGCAGCCGGTCTGCCTTAACCTGGCCTCTTTTTGAATTGGTAAAAAACACCAAAGGGCAGGTTTGGAGCTTGTCGGAAGTGCAGGGCGACCTGTTGCTGGGCCACCACGAAGGGCCATTTTTGCTGAATGGTGCGCAATCCCAACCCATCCATAGTTACCAGGGTGCGTGGACGTTCCAGGCACTGGAAGGCCACCCCGGCTACATGATCGGCGGCGGCTACAGCGGGTTGTATCTTTTTCAAAAAGGAAGTCAGGGTTGGCAATTCCTGCGCCGACTGGAAGGATTGGAGGAATCCTGTCGTTTTATGGTGCAGGAAAGTCGCGGGGTGGTCTGGGTTTCGCACCCTTACCGCGGCATTTACCGCATCGTATTGAGCGATGATTTGCAAAAAACTGCTGTTGAATACTTTACACAGAAAGACGGGTTACCTTCCAATAATTTCAACCACGTTTTTCGGGTGAACAACGAAATTGTATTCACCACTGAACGCGGCATCCACCGCTTCAACGGGCAGACAAAACGTTTTGAGCCACACCCGGTTTACGCCGAATATTTCGACCCCGATACGCGGGTCAGCCGCCTCGTGGAAGGGCCCGACGGCGATGTGTGGTTTGCGGCAGAAGGCGAAGTCGGCGTGTTGGACGTAGCCGATGCCGGCATTCGCAAACACGTAAAAAAACTCTTGCTGCCACAATTAGCCGGAAAATTGGTGGGCGGATTCGAATTCATCCATCCTTACGACAACCAGCACGTCATTTTTGGCGCTGACCGGGGCTTCATTTTTTACGACCGCCAGCGCAAACCCAACCACGACACCGTCCAGGTTTTGTTGCGGAAAGTGCAGGCCATCAATCCTGCCGACAGCTCTGCGTTGATTTCGCTGCAAGGCGCTGAAACCGTTTTTCCGCATTACCAGAATGCGTTTCGATTCACCTTTGCCCTGCCCCTTTTCGGGGAAACGGAGTACCTGAAATACAGTTACCGACTGGAAGGGTTGGACCAACCCTGGTCGCCGTGGTCGGAAAAAAATGAAAAGGAATACACCAATCTGCGTTATGGCCGCTATGCCTTTTCGGTGAAAGCGCTGTTGCCGGAGGGGAAAGAAACGCCGGTGAGTACTTTCCGATTTGAAATTCTGCCCCCGTGGTATGCCAGTCGGACGGCGCGCGTCATCTACACCCTGCTGTTGCTGGCCGGTTTGGGCGCGCTCGTCATTGCGCCCCAACGCCGTTTCCGCAAAGAGCGCGAACAATTGCAATCCGAACACCGCCAGAAAGAAGCGGCATCCCGACAGGAATTAGAACAACTCAAAACCGAAAAACTCCAGGCCGAAATCACGCACAAAAACCAGGAATTGGCCTCCGCGACCCTGCATTTACTTCAAAAAAGCGAAATCCTCACCAAAACCGGGGCGCAACTGCAAAAAATCGCTCAAAACTCGGAAGAAGCGGAAACCCGCAAAGCCATCCAAAGCCTGATCCGCATCTTAGAACGCGACGCTGCTTTCGACGATGAATGGGAACAATTTGCGCTGCATTTCGACCAGGTGCACAGCGATTTCCTCAAACGCCTGCAAGCGCTTTACCCGGGCCTGACGCAAAAAGACCAGCGCCTCTGCGCCTACCTGCGCATGAACCTCAGCTCGAAAGAAATTGCGCAATTGATGAACATTTCGGTGCGCAGTGTGGAAATCAGCCGCTACCGGTTGCGGAAGAAGCTGCAAATGGGGAATAGTGAGGAAAATTTGGCGGAGTTTTTGAGGCGGGTGTGAGGGGGAGACCTTAACTATGAATTTTTAGTAAACCCCGAAACCAACCTGCTCTCCGCACACCGAAAAGCGATAAAATCCGACGGCGCTGCGCCCTCAATTAACCAGGCCTTCCCACACAGCGGGCATTTCCAGTCGAGGTCTTGTTGCCGGGTTCGCCTGCGGTAGTTGAACAAAAAATAATAAGTGGGCACGCCGGTCAATTCCTCAATCCGTTGGCACACCGCCCTGCCTTGTCTGGAGAGCGCAGAATTGGGGTCTTGCATTTGCCGGCGGGCAAATTGTTCGCCGACTGCGCCGTTGAACCAAAGACCGTAAATACGTTCGTAATTGTTGCTCCAAAAAAGAATATCGTTGTAGCAGGCATCATCATGGTAGGTAAAGGGGATTTTATACAAAGGGATTAATTCGCCGGAATCTCCATGAATCAAAGGAGAATAACCCGCAAAATACAAGACATAAAAAGAGGGTTTTTCCTGGTCGGAATAAGGCAAATAGCGCGGATCGTTTCCGGTTGGGATGAATTGTACGGGCATTTGCAAGACCTCTTCGATTTTCTCCAGCCTGTGTTTGCCATAAGCTGTGCTGTTTTTGGCGTCCAACGCATCCATTTCCGGGCAAGTGACCGATACCCGGAGCGTATTGGCTGCATGAACGACGGTACAATCCCCGTTGGTGATTTGCCGGGAATCGTACAAGCAACTGATCAAAGATTCCAAATGCTCCGCTATTTCAGCTTGATAGCCGGTTTTGGAGAGGTCTAAGAGGATGTCGAAGGTGAACATGGTATTTGGTTTAATTTAAGACGGGGCGTTTCGCGTTGCAAACGCAAACAACGTTTCGTGTAAACAACGTTTCGCGTTGTAAACGCTCACGAGCACTCAAAAATCCAGCCACCCCCTCACCGTCCCATAATCCACATTCGGCAAAACAATACCCGCTGCTTCCAGATCCTTTAAATTATCCAGAAATATTTTCCGAAAATCCTGGTTATTATTCGGATAAATCCCAAATCGCTGGTCTTTCCACTGGCGGTACTGCGCTTCGGCTGCTTCCAACTTGCCTTGCAACAGCAGTGCAGGAGGCAGGTTGGAAATCAGATAGTGGTTGTTAGGCGAGAACGTTAGCCCCCGGCGAATGCTGGCTTCCGCGCCCGCGCCGTCCGAAAGAAACAACTGATTGAATCCAATGCTGTTGTACAACCGATCAATTAAAGGATATTCGGTTATTGTGGAATCCAGGGTCAAGGATTTTTCATACAGCAAGGCTGCTTTTTGCAGGTAGTCTACCACCTCTTTACGCGGGTAAGGCGTGAATTCCCGCATGGCCATTTCACCAAACAGGAGGGCAATCTTATGCAATCCGTACGCATCATTCATCGCCATAAAGTGGTTAAAATAAGCGGCTTTTTTTGCTGGTTCCTGTGTTTTAAAATACTGTTCAACCTGGGCTCGATCACATAGAAATACGGATTCGCGCAAAGCCTCAATGATTTCTTTTTCAGATTCCCAGTATTGGGCAGGAGGCAATACAATCGGCTCCCCATTCTTGTATTTTTTTTCAAAATCCAGCAACACGATATGAAGAGAATCCCTCAAGGCGCCCAGAGTTCCCAGATCCGGGCTTTCCCCGATGCGGTCGTACAACGCCCCCTTCCAATCCAATTTTTTAATTTTATTCAAGGGATACGACCTAAGACACTCCGGAAGATCAACCAGGTCTGGATTGGCAGTAAAAGAAACCTTCCGCCTGTAGGAATTTAAATCGCAAAGAGATTGGGGTAAACTTTTCAGTTGATTGTAGTTGAGCGATAAATATTCCAGCTTTTCCAGGTTGCCTATGCTTTCCGGTAAGGAGGTCAATTGGTTGTTGGATAAGCTTAAAAGTTCCAGGTTGGTTAATTGTCCAATCTGGCTTGGAATACTTGTAAGTTGATTATCATCCAAGGTGATGTTTTTCAACATTTTACAATGCTCAATACTGGCAGGTAAGGATTCAATCAAATTATTTTCCCCTCTAAGCCAGGTAAGTTTGCTCCAACCTTTTAAGTCCGCGGGCAGTAGGCGAATTTGGTTGTTGTTAAACGCCAGGTATTTTAAGTCCGGCAACTGGCCCAGCTTTTGGGGTAATTTTTTCAGGCGATTATAGGATAAGTACAGAAAGGCCAATCGTTTCAGGTCACTCAAGGATTCGGGCACAGACTCCAAATGGTTGCTGAACACAGAAAGGGTCGCCAGTTTGCCTAATTTTCCCAAGCCTTCGGGCAACCGGGTTATTGGATTGGAACTGACATCTATAAATACCAATTCCGATAACCGGCCTAACGATTCAGGTAGCTGCTGCAATTTGTTGTGGTGTGCTTCCAGATACCGGAGTTGGTGCAGGTTGCCGATAGATTCCGGGAAATTGGTCAGCGGCGTGCCCACAACGCGGAGGTGTTGCAAATTGGTCAGTTGCCCGATTTGCTCCGGCAGGGCAGCCAACCGCTCGCCTGATATGCCAAGGTTTCGCAACCGGCTCAATTGCCCGATTTCGGGTGGTAAAGATTTAAAAGGCCCATTTAAGTATAAGAATTCGAGTTGGTTCAACGCGCCTAACTGGGCAGGCAATTGCGTCATGCGGTATCCCGATACGATCAGAAAGGCCAATTGTTTTAACCCGCCCAATTCGGCAGGCAAAACGCCGGCGCCAAAATCAGGGATCGACAGGTAACGCAAAGCGCCTAAACGTCCGATGGATGCGGGTAATTCCAGTTCATGAGACGCAACCGACAGTTGTTGCAAAGCCTCCAGTTCGCCGATTTCCGGAGGGAGGACTTTAAACCCGTAGGCATCAACAGTCAGCTTTTTTAGTTTTTTCAACTGCCCAATCGAGGCAGGAAGGCTTTTAAAATTGCCGCTTAGCTGAAGTTCCTCCAGGTTGGATAAAACGCCTAATTGTTCCGGCACTTCTTGCAACCCGGAAACCCATAGTATTTTTAGCCGGGTTTGCTTGAACAATGCAGGAGGCAGCAGTTCCATTGGCGTTTGTCGCAGATCCAATGCTTCCACTTCGGGCGTTAGTGCATCCAACCGGGTGGCTAAACGATATTCCTGCCCTGATACATCCACTAAGTAAGCCTGGCCGCCTGTTTTTTGGGCCGTCAGGTATCCTGTACTTTTATCAAATGGCGTGAATTCGGGGTAGCGTTCTTCCAATTGCGCCTGTAATTTTGGAAGCATAAAGCCATCGGGCTTACCAAATTCCTCCTCTTCCAGATAACTCCACCCCAGCGACGCTAACCGTTGAAGCGCTTCAGCTTTGTCGCATTCGGGGCAATGAAAAGCACTTTCGAAATAGCTGAAAGCAGGGGCAATCAGCCCAAGTTCATAAAAGTGTTGCCCTGCTTCGATGCGAGCATCGTGGTAGGTCTGTGCAACAGCCGTGCCGCCCAAAACGAGGAGCGATGGCAGCAAAAAGGTTTTAAGGATCAACTTGATATCCATGGCATGCGGGTTAATGCTACATCCGAAAATAAGATAAGATCACTTGTCTTTCCTTTTAGTCTGCCCGTTCAAACAAGGCATCCATCGTCAGAGATCGCGCTACAAGTCCGATGCTGTTTTCGTTGGATGTTAAGCCAAAAGTACTGAGGAAACTCAAAAAAATTTGTTTCCGGGTAGCTGTTAACCTTCGGAATGCAGCCATTTTTTCCCTTAGTGCCAGTGCATCGGATTTATCGAGCCGAATTGCTTCATTATAAAATTTCAATTCAAAAAGGTCAATTACGTTGTCGCGGCGGTCAATGAGTAAGTCTATTTGTACACCGGGTTCTGTGCTCGTACCGGGGCCGTAAAATCCGGATGTTTCAGAATAAATACCTGCAATGCTCATCGCTTTCTTAATTTGCTCTGTATGTTTCAGACAAATATTCTCAAATGCGTAACCACTCCAGGCTGTAAATTGCGGAGCCTGACTGAAATGCTTCCAGGCGTCAACTCCTTGATTTTTAATATGCTGAATAAACTTAAGGTAAAACAGGGAATATTCATCCGTGAGGCGATACAACATATCTTTTTTGCGATTGCCAAAGCTAAAATAAGCGGTAACAAAACCCGAGCTTGTCAATTCTTCTAAGCAACGTGTCAGGCCACCTCCATCTTTCATTTTGGTAGCAGCAATGATTTCCCTGCGGGTCAGCCCTTTCCATTTCTCAGCAAGTGCCGTGATAATAGCAATGTGGTTTTCCGATTTTTCAAAAAGAGCAGGATAAAGCTTTTGAAACTCATCAGAAAGCAACCCCGTACTGGAAAAGCATAGCGCTTCGATGTTTTGAATGGCACTTTTCCCGCCTTCGACTTCTTTGAGATAATGTGGAATACCTCCCATTGCCATGTAAATCTGGAGGATTTGGTATCGGTCAAGAAAAATATTTTTACGCTGAAAAAAGCGTTCAGTCTCGTACAGATTAAACGCCTGAAGGTGAATACGTTTGGTAATACGGTTGTGCAAGCCGCCTTTGTGGTGAACGACTTTGCGGATCATCCAGGACGCCGCCGATCCACAAATTACAACCACAATGTTCTTTTTAACTGCCCAACTGTTCCAAAAAAAATCCAGTCCCTCCAAAAATCCAGCTCTACGGGAGGCTAACCAGGGGAGTTCATCAAAAAAAAGGACTGGTTTTTCTCGTAATTCCACTTTTTTCAGGCACACAATGAGTTGTTGAAACGCCTCCAGCCAATCAGCAGGTGCTTTCTCTGGTGCATGGCTACCAAAGAATTCGCCCAATTGAAAAGTAAAATTAGACAACTGCCGGGGCAACGTGGCGTTTTGTAACCCCGTCAATTCAAAACGAATGCGGGTATCATAAACCGAGCGAATCAAAAAGGTCTTGCCGACCCGTCGCCGGCCAATGACGGCGATCATTTCGGATTCGTCTGATTGCACAGCTTTTTGCAAGATGGCTTGTTCCTTTTCCCTGCCAATGAGTTTGTCGTTCATCTTATTTCACTATATTTGGCTGAAAGTGCATGTATTTGTCTACTTTCAGCCAAATATAGCAGAATTTAACACAAGAATATGCAGAAAAAGGGGTAATGTTGTAAAAAACATGCTCAGGTTATAAGTTTTTAGTATACCCCGAAACCAGCTTGCTCTCTGCACAACAGCTGTCGAAGGTGAACCTCATTTTTGGTTTTCATAAAACAGGAGGGGAGTTTAATCGTACATCCGAAAATAAGACCACTTCCCCTTCCTTTTACTCATCTCCCGAAGTTCCCATCCCTGCGCTTTGAGTTCGGGCGACGGCTGGCAGATTTCCAGTCTAAATTGTTCCAGATTGGGCAAAGCCAGCAAATCGTTGGGAAAAGCAGCAAAAGTTCCTGTGGTCAGGATATTGATTTCCCGGAGTTGTACGCACCGGGCAAGGCTGTCGGGGAAAGCGGTGAGGCCGGTTCCGCTGATGCCCAGCACTTCGAGATTTGTCAGGTCTCCAATCGAGGCAGGAATGGCGACCGGTTGCACAACATTGCGCAGGTGCAATTCCGTTAATGGCTTCAGGCGCGGGATGGCTTCAGGAAAAACCTTGAGCCCGGGCAGATCGAGGTCCAGCAACCTCAGGTTTTTAAAATTTTTCAACCCTTTTGGCGCTTCAGGGACGCCGGGTAGCGCCAGAATCAGGATTTCTACCTTCGGGAACAGGGCAAGCAAGGCATTTAGGTGTTTGGGAGACGGCATCAACCCTGCGGAATCGGGGTCATACCGGATTTCCAATATTTCCAACCCGTTAAACCGGTGCAGTTCAGACGGAATCTGATCTAAGCGGCAATTGACTAAGCTCAATCCTTTCAGGCGATCTGCAGGAATTGCTTGCTCGTCAGGGTCTGTGCCCCGAAACGTTGCCTTTGAAAGGGTCTGGCTGGTCAGTTTCAGGTGGATGTTATTGCCGGCAAGGCCCTCCTTTACTGCTTGTTTTAACGAGGTGATAGAATTCGGCGAAGCACCCTTAAACTTGTCGAAATAGTAGGGAAGGCTTTCAAGTGTAAATGCAGAGGAATCCAAAAGAACAAAAGCCGAAAATGGGCTGGGCGGTATGGATTCCGGCGCCACGTGCAAATCAAAACCCATGTCTGAGGCTTTTTTCTCTTTTTTAAAAAAATAGCCTGCTTTCCGCAAATCCAGACTATCCAAACCGAATGCAGGATCCGGTTTTCCATCGGGCAACAGCCGAAGCGCAATAATTTTTTCCTGGTCAGTACAAATGAACAATTGTTGCTCCGGAGCAAGGGGGATGACTTTCCAGTGGCTCCGGTACTTGTCTGCTCGTCGGGTGGGGACATCCAGTAATTTACCGGAAGTGGTGTACTGCAACAGTTCGCCGTCATTCGCCCCGACATGCCATGCAGAAAAGGTCGTATCGCTCAGAATGGTCAGGTTTCTCAGGTAATCGGTTGTAGCCCAACTGTTGTGCCCCGACCATTCAAAGGCTGTATCTAAGCGCCCATGCGCATCGTAACGCAGCAGATTGAAAACACCGCCGGGCTTGCCGGTTTCGCAAAGGCGCGATTCCCGTCCGTAAATCAAGCAACTGCCATCGGGCCAGGTCGAAATAAAATCATCATAAATGGCTTCAATGGGGGTGTTGATCCTTCCAAAATGGCCAAAAGTAAGATCAGGTAAACCATTCGGCAGGTACCGGTAGAGGCTCAGCCAGTCCATATCGTAATCCACCACCAAAACGCGACCATCGGGCAGGAATTGACCCCCGAAGACCCCTGATTTGTCTAAAACCGTCAAAACACCATCTACATCAAAAAGGGTATCGCGATAGCCTTTTGTATCCAATTGCACGATCCTGCAATCGGACAAAAATGTTGAATAATCGCTGCTCAGGAGCAAACGTGCCTTGCCATTGGGGAGCAAGGCCAGGTCGAGCAATCGGTCTCTTGTAGAAAGGTCGGCAGTGAACCACACGTAGCCAATCTCCCGGAAAGTAGAATCCGGTCGGCCATCGGGCTGGAAGCGCATGGCTAAGATGTCTTTTTGCCCATTCATGTCTGCAATTACCAAACACCTGCCATCAGGGTATGGCGCAATTTTAATATTCCACGTCCGCTCGTTGAGACTCGGGGGCAGCGCGTAGTTTACCCAGCCGCGATGGCCGTAGGTGGTGTCCAAAAGGCCGGCAGCCGTAAAGCGGGTGCCCAACAGTTCGTTGCGCTCAATGGAATGCGTTGGCTCCTGACTTTGGTCGTTCAAATTTCTATCCACGCGCTCTTTGTAGGCGTATCCCCAAACCAGGAGGCTGTTGTCGGGTTGGAGTGCTGCATGGACCAGTTCAAATAGCTCTGAGCCATGCAAAAAAGACGGATCAGAAGACCAGGTATCCTGAATGGTGGATGGCATAGCTCCGGGATACAATGCGATGCCTGCCCCCGTGCGCGGGTTTTGGGCGTGCAGGCCGATTGCAGTGCCTGTACAAAAAAGAATTACTGGGATCAAGTTTTTAAACATCATCAGGTTTTGGTTTATCGCTTGCTTTTGGCATCTTTTCCTCCCGCTTTTTTCTGCGGCACTCCGCGCAGGCGATGGGCTTCGATTGCACCCAAAACTTTAGCGTTTCATACCAATATTGTTGTTCTTTCCCGCTAAAGATATAATCCTGCCCACAGGTTTCACACTTTTTTTGCAGGTCAAAATAAGCTAAAAATGGCGGATGATCCACGTATTGTTGTTGATCCGGTTCCGCCATGATGGCCTTTCCGTTTTGTAAACAGGCATCGCAAGCCCATTGATAGCGGGCGGATAGCAATAGCTCCGGTTCTACTTTTTGCCGGACATCCCCCCAGGTCGGGAACGTCCGGCCAAGCACCCGCTTAGCCCCGGCAGGCGTGGTTTCCTTTCGGCAGCAGGGGCAGATTATGGTTGATTTTGAGTCTGATTTCTTTTTCATGCATAATAATCCAGTATCCGCACCACAATTTTATCAAAATCGCTTTCATTTTCCAATTTAGCGGAAAGCTCAAGCATTTGCCAGAGGGAAGCGCCGGCTTCCAATCGCCAGGAATTGAATTGCATCGAATAATCAAATCGCTTGCTTTTGAGCCGTTCGACCGTCATTGGCTCCCCAAAATACGCTTTCATTTCTTTTATCGTATCTTCAATTTCAAGCATGTCTCGGGGCCAGTCGTTCAGGGCCATGACCAGCAACTCCGCCAATTTTTTGATGGGGTGATTCCCGGTGTCGTTTCGTACGGCGTTTCTCAAAGCCTCAAGGGTCAAAACGGCGGGAGCCGGATCAATAGAGAGGGGTTCTGTGGTACTTTGGGCAAAGACCTCTTGCTCAGGCAAACCGTGTTGTCGTTCAGAATCGTCGGTTTTCATGGCCAAAGCTTCCAAAATAAACCGTTTCAGGTTGTCTAATTCCTTTCCACTTTTCAGGTTTACGATCCGAATTTTGCTTTGGTCGTTAAACTCCATGTACAAGGCATCTCCATAATGGTAGGAGAAAGCGGTAAAATCCTGTAACCGCTTCCGGGAAATTGCGCTCCCCAGCAACGTCACACGAACTTCATCGTTTTCTAAATCAAAAACAACCTTGCGGGTCAGGCCAAAAATGAAGGCGAAGGCCGTCAGCGCCACTAACGCTACGGTAAGCACTGTGAACCAGCCTGAGTCTTCAGGTGGTAGCTCGCTGTAAGCTTTTAAAAACATGAACATTACCAACACCAATTTGATGATCAGCAGCGCTATTTTCCAGTCAGAAAGCAGGCGCAGGGTTTGAAAGCCGCCGGGGATGGTAGCTACCCAGTCTTCAAGCTCATACTGTTGGATGGATTGGTTGAGCTGGATTTCTTGTTCTTGTGGGGACATGGCGATTGCATGCTCCTTCATTGCTGTTGACATGGTTCAAATGGTTTTTAAGGAATGTGGGCAAAACGGGGTTCCGGGATTAAAAGTTCCGTGTCTTGTTTTTTCAATTGCTCAAATCAATTGCCCCGATCACAAACCGCTGTAAATTCTCCAGCGTGGTGGGGTCGCGCAATTGCGCCAGGCGCAGTTTGCCGCCGTTTTTGAAGTGCATGTATAGCACGCCGCCTGGATCCACGCCATTGACAACATAACCGGGATCGAAGCTGAATTTTTCAAACGCCCGAAACGGGCGCCGAAAAGTAGGCTGCCCCAATACTTCTACCCTGACCTCCCCTTTTTCCAGATCGAATATGGTTTGGCGGTAGAGGGTGAAAACAACAGCCACCAACATAAATAAGACCATCAATCCGGTGAACCACCAAAACCAGGCGGGCGCCTCATCGGAATAATGGTCGCAGACTTTAAAATACATCAGCACCAAAAGCGCTGCAACCATTAGCATCCCTAAAAGCAGTTTGCTCCCGGAGCCGGTTTGCAGGGTTTGAAAACCGCCGGGGCAAGTCGTTATCCAATTGTACAAACGGTAGTGTTTGATGGATTCGATGAGGTGGAGTTTTTTTTCTGGGTTGGTCATGTGTTATTGGATTGATCTTGTATGAACCTGGTCATTTGATCTCAAAAAGTTCGTGCAAAACAGGTGTGGGCTTGAAAAAATCCCCACACTTGTTCTGCCTGCGAGTTTTCAATGATTCGGGCGATATTAGAGGCTTCCTGATTTTATGCCTGACAACCGGTAATTGTGACACGCCATGGCATGTTTTTTATGTAATTTCTATTTCACCCCTTCACCACCTTCCCAACCTGCACCACGTCCCCCTGAACCATCGTCACCGAATACACCCCAGCCGGCAAATGGCTGATGTCCAAATCAATAGCCGAAGATTCAGTTGCCGGAATCGAGGCCGCATAAACCGTTTGTCCCTGCAGGTTGGTGACGCGCAGCTGGGTCGCTTCCTGTTGATTTCCCGCCAGATTGAGGGTAACCCGCCCATTTGTGGGGTTGGGGAAGATCATAAGATCAGTTGCAGGCAACTCGTTTTCCTCCGTGCCGACGATCATCGGGTCGTAGACCAAAACGCCGGGAGCTCCCCCGCTGGCGGGATGCGCTCCGGTAAACCAGAACCGGTTGTCCTGATCTACAAATGTGTGCCAGGGTTCCTTGTTGAATACCGATTCAAAGCCCGGGGGCACGAGTTCCATCCACTCGCCGTTGCGGCCCACCGCACAATTGGCGCCTGCCGGGTCCGGGATGTATCCGATGTACATGCCGCCAGCCTGATCGAACACCACCGAATAAACATCATCGGTTGGGATGTCGGAATTGCTTGTGGAAAGATTCGTCCAGTTGGCGCCGTCGTAACGGAAAAGCCCAAATTCGGTAGAAAGCCACAAGCCGCCGTCGGGCGCTCCGCCAATTTTGCGAATGGATGAGAAAGCGGAGCCTGAGTTAACCGGTATCGCTACGTTTTCCCAATTCGTGCCGTCAAATTTAACTAAGATGCCGGCGCCATAAAACCAGGTTGTGTTGCCGATAAACGCAATTGAAGTGAGCGCAAAGCCGGCTGGCATCGGGATATCTTCGGGCGCACTGAAAGTAGTCCATTCGCCATTCTGATACCGCGCCAACAGCGCCGAAAAGGGTTCTTTGACAAAAGAAAACCAGACACTTCCGTCAGGGCCGGAATCTGCAAACCACGTATCGCCGATGCTGAAGGTAGTCGCTAAAGTATCCAACAAGGTCCATTCCGCGCCATCGAAACGAAGGATTTCACCATTCAACATGGCAAACCAAACGTTGCCGGATGCATCGCCGTGCGCCGACCACACGTCGTTGAAATCGCTGCTCGCGCCCAGCTCAAAAGGGTCAAAGGATTCCCAGTTGTCGTTGGAATCTTTTTTGGCAATGCTTTTGTCCCCCGCCCCGCCGAACCACATATTGCCTTCGGTGTCCTGAGTGATGACGTACACGGCAGGCAAAAGGGAATTACCGGTTGAAGGCTGCGTCCAGCTCTGGCCGTCGAACCGGGTGAGGCTGCACCAGGAAGTCCATAGGCTACCCGCACCGTCCACTGCTAACTGGACGCTGGTTGGCAACAGGGTGCACCCGATTGCGGCTTCCAACTGATGCGTCCAGACGCCGTTGGATAACACAGAAATGCTTTTGGTAAACGAAAGCCAAAGGCGATCCGAGGCATCCACCAGCACTCTGCCTGAAAACCCCACCCCGGTCAGCCCAATGTCCGCAGCTGCGTATTCCGTCCAGGCGCCCGCTTCAAATTTAGCGAAGCGGGTTGACCCCTCGGTGACCCAGATCACACCTGCTGCTGTGACGGCCACCGATTTAACATTATTGAAGTTAGAAAGCCCGGTGTTGGCTGCATTGTAAATGGTCCAGTTGGCCCCGTCCAAGATGGCAAGTCCGGCGCCCGTGGCAAAATAGGTTTTGCCGTCCTGCCCAAAGGTAATATCCCGGACATCGTTGGAGGGCAGCCCGGAGTTGGCCATATTCAGGGCAGTCCACGCGCCGTTTTGGAAGACGACAGCGCCGGCTGCGGTTACCCCGGCATAAATGGCGCCATCGGGCGCGGCGCGCAGGAATCGCACGGTGTTTGAAGCCCCTGCTTCTGCGTTACTCCAGGTTTGCCAATCGGTTCCATTGAAGCGGGCGAACCCAGTGCCGTAATGGATCCACCAGTTTCCCGATTCATCAATAGCTACCTGCCGGATGTCCATAGAAGGAATATCCGAATTAAAAGGAAGGACGTGTTCTTTGTTGCCTAAGGTGTCAAACCAACTCAGGCCATTGTTGGTACCCACTAAGATGGTATTTCCGCTGGCTGCTATAGCGGTGGCCTCCTCGCCAGGAAAATAGTATTGCCATGCGCCATCCTGCGCGGTCAGGTGAAGAAAACCTGCTAAAAAGAGAAAAATGGATACAAGTGTTTTCATAATCCGATGTTGTTGTTGGTGAAAATTATGCCTGCTCCTCCGTGCGGATAGCTAATGTGTAGTACCGCCGGGCGCTGCAATCTTAACAGCTTATGAGAAAAATTTTTAGTTACTGTATTTTAGCCCGTTCATCAGGAATAATTTCCTCCAGATCCGTATAGTACCGACCTGACTTAACCCCGTAGTTTAACAACAATCTGCGTGCAACATCGCCTGTAATGCCGCCACCCAAAACTACATTGGAAGCCAATTGAGGCCAGGTGCGAATGGTTTTTCCTATTTCTTTCATGGAAATTTTCATCCGCTCCGACAGGGTATCTGCACCCACCATTTTCAGGATGTATGGAATTTTTTCTTCGGTACTCAATTTGCTGAGTGCTGTTGCATTCAAATCACCAACAAGACCATGCAAAATAGGCCGGTCGGGTTCTTCGTCAAACCGCTCTACGTCGAGCATGCCCCGATCGCTGGTGTCCATCAATACCGGGATGCGCCACTGCCGGGCGTACTCCCGCAGCAGCAATTTGATATCCAGCGAATCGCATTCATCAATGACTAAGTCGAGCTGGCCGTTTTCCTGAAAAAATGCCTCCATGTTGTCGCGATGCAGCCCCTGCGGGAAAATTTCCACGTCGAGAAAAGGGTCAATTTCCAGGATTTCCCGGGCCGTATTCACGACTTTGAGTTCGCCGATTTCGTGCACGCCCGAGCGGATGCGGTTCATATTCGACAATTCCAATACATCAAAATCAGCTAAGCGAAAAACCCCGCCGCAGCGCTCCAAAGCCATCGTTACCGCCACCGATTGCCCCACCGACAACCCCACGATTCCGATTTTTTTGGTGCGAAGGGCTTTTTGTTCTTCCGGCAGTATTTTGTATTGGTTCCTGCTGGTTCTTAACTCAATAAAATCTTCTTCCGCTAAAACATGAACCACACGGTTGAGCCACGGGTAATACGCCCAGACGCCATAGTCTTCCATTTTTTTACCGCCTAAGAATTCGGTCGTTTTTATCCGCATCATTTCTTCGGAAAAGGAAGCGCCGGGGTTTCTGGTTTTGATGAGTTCTGCGATCATCAACCCAATGTAGTCAATGGCAATCACAGCATTGTTTGCTGCTATAAATTCCCGAAAAGCAAGAGCCGTTGCAGCATTTCCCAAAGAAAATAAGTGTGGTTTGTATACCGCCATTTTAATTTGATTTGTTATTAATCATGCGCGGCTTTTTGCCTTTCACTGCATAAATCCCCGTATATAATCCATTGGTTTTCAATTCTCCGTATTCAACAACGCGAACAATTGGATCGGCCTTACTTTGCAGATGATCGCACAATTTCCGGAATTCGCTGCTGCTTTCTTTTAATCCCTGTAGGGCGCCTGCCGAAATTTTGAAGGCCAATTCCTGCGTAACCGAAATGCCCGGGTTTAATTCAAATTCTATATGAAAATTTTGAACAGATTCTGCGTATTTGTTTTCGATATACGCGAGATAGCTGCCCGAAAGCAGGGCAGCGTTTGCAGGATGGTCGGTGATGTTTTTAATGTTGTCGTAATAAATATTGATCCCGTAATAATTGACCGCCACATCGGTTCTGGAGCCAACCAGGACGAATGGGTTTTTCCAGGTATCGAGTAGTTCAAAGATTTTTTTGTTTTGAAGGTCAAAACGGTTCAATGCTGCCCGCATCTCATGGTGGTTAAAAATCTTCACCCGGTCGCGCAAATTATACCGGATGAGCGGCAACGTGCGGTCAATGGTCAGGATCAGTTCTTCGTTCACCGCTTCCAGATACAACCGGTCTTCGTCGTATTGGTACATGCCGGGCATGCTTGCAACATGGGTTTCGCCAAATAAGTACTGATACAATGCAGGATTTTGTAAAGCCTCTTTTTTGATGGCCAACGTCAGCGGCGTTTCGCATGCCATGTACAGGGCGTCGGCAGAGCCATAAAAGCTCACGACTTGTTCCTGTGGGCATCCGGCGAGGGCTGCAATGGTTTCGCGCCATTGTTCAGAATTTTTATCTCCTGCAGGAATCAGGCTTACTTTTTCACCCATGGGGATGTTTCGCTCATGGGCGTCTTTCACAAAATCCAGCAACAGCGGCGGGTAACCATAAATCAGAATCCGGTCGAATTCAGGCCCGAGAATCCGGAGCGCATTCAGGCCGTCTTCGCGCTCTATGCCCGCCGGGAAAATGGTGAGTTGGTAGCCTTCAGCTGCAATCAGTTTGAGGCAATCTACGGTCAGCGTGCCTGCCACCCAGCTTCCCATGGCAAAACAAACCAGCGCCAGCACGCGCTCCTCTTTTTTGACGTTTAAAACATCAGCAATGAGGTATTTGTACCCTTTGGCGGCAGCCAGATCATCCGCTTCGCTCCTGAACCAGTAGGTAGGCAATCCCGAAGACCCGGAGGAACAGGAAGCCGAAACGGGTAATTCACCACCTGTAAATACTGCACGACGAGGATTCCCAGATAAATAATTTTTATGAATAAGGGGTATTTTGGGGTAATCATCCATCGTTTGGATGCGCTGAATATCGAGGCCATTGGTCTGTAAGTGTTCCCGATAGGCAGGAATCTCCTGTATCGCTTTTTTAAATAATTCGATTGGCCAGGTTGGCATTGAAGAAATAGAATTCTGGTTTTTGTTGCTCATTTTAAACTCCATATTGGTTCTGGTTTTGAAAATCAGACTTTAAAAAGACAGACACCACTTAGGAGTACCACCATACATGCCCATCTTAACAAGCCGGCAAATATTTTTTTCAGTAAGCTCACACCGGCGTTAGCAATTGCATTCTGCACAGCGTCTAAGCTGCGTTCCGTTCCATTTTCTATTCCACCACCACAAATCCCGCCCAATAAAAAGGCTCGTAACGCTGGCGGCGCATTTCGGCCTGCGCAGCCCGGAGCGCCTGGCGAACGGGCAGTTTTTCGATCAGCAGTTTTTGGTAAAAATAGGTCATCAATTCCTGGGTTTGGTTGTCCCGTACATTCCAGAGCGACATGACTACATTTTTCACTCCCGCAATTTTAAAGGCGCGTTGCAGGCCGTACACCCCTTCGTTGCCTTCGATTTGCCCCAGTCCGGTTTCGCAGGCAGAAAGTACCACGAGTTCGGTGTTGCGCAAATCCAACTGGCTGATTTCGTACGCCGTTAGCACGCCGTCTTCCCGGTTGCCGAGGGGTTTTCCGGTTTTCCAGGCGTGGTTGGCGCCGGCAAGGATGAGGCCGGAGCGGATCATGGGGTGGTCGGAAATTTTAAAGACAGGTTCCGCACCGTCTACCGTCCTCCGTCTGTCGTTTACCGTTTGGGGATCCGGAAAAAAGAAACCGTGGG
>JALHRK010000098.1:0-10321 GCA_022841505.1 Saprospiraceae bacterium
GCCCTGTTTACGTTCGACGATCAGTTTAACGGCGATGTATTCGACCCCACACAGGCAACCCAAGAGTCGTTTTCTAAAAATTCGGTTGCCTATTTCGACTTCGCAGCGGGCGCCAATTGGTTTTTTAAAGACGAAGACAGCCGGACGCAGGTGTATGCCGGGGTCGCTTTTGCGCACCTCAACCGCCCCAAAGTAGGGTTCCGGAACGACGATGATGTCCGTTTGCCCATGCTCAACAATGCTTATACCTCCGGCGTTGTCCAGGTTGGCGCACTGACGGATCTTACTTTTCATGTCCTGCATCAGTTGCAAACTCCTTACCAGGAAACGGTTGCCGGACTTGGAGGCCGCTACCACCTGAATGTGGAACGGGGCAAAGAATTCGCGCTGGGTCTGGCTTTCTCCTATCGCATTGACGATGCCGTAATTGCCTATGCAGAGGCTTTGTATCAAAACTGGCAATTTGGTTTGAGCTACGACATCAATACGTCGCCTTTTAAAGTGGCCAGCCAGCGTCGGGGCGGACCGGAAGTCTCGTTGCGCTACGTCATTTTCCGGGTTAAACCACCGGAAGAGTTCAAATTGTGTCCGATATTTTAGTCCTGAACCACCGGTTGCCAAAAACATCTCACCCTGATGAAATTACAAATCATTTTGTCCATTGCACTAATAAGCGTTGCTGTTGGCGGGAAAGCCCAGTCTTTTAATGCATTTAAAAAAAGTGGCGATCAGGCATTCGCAGAAAAGGATTTCTACGCAGCGATGAATTACTACGGGAATGCCCTGGAGTTGCGCCCTGATGATCCGGTTATACAATATCAATATGCGGAGGTGGCAAAGGAGTTTTACGCGTATGAAACCGCTGAAAAATATTACAATAAAGTGCTGCAAAGCCCGGAGGCTGGAAATTTCCCTGCTGCACAATACCGTTTGGGCATGGTCTATAAAAGTATGGGGCAATACGAAAAAGCGAAGGCTGCATTTGACGCTTATTTACAACAAAGTCAAACCGATGCAGGTTTGCGGGAGAAAGCAGGTCGCGAGCGCCTCAATTGTCAAACGGCGCTGGAATTGATGCAAAAACCGCCACAATACACCCTGAAGCGGATGGATCAAAAAATCAATACGCCTTATTCTGAGTTTGGCGCGCTGCAGCGCAACGACACGTTGTATTATTCTTCTTTTCGCTACGATTTAGAGAAAGATAAACACCGGCCAGGCAGAAAAATTTCAAAACTGCTGCTGTCTTCTAAAAGTGGAAAAGGCCAGCCGATGCGCAATGATTTCAACACGGACACCCTCCATATTGCCCATACTGCGTTCAGTCTGGACGGAAAACGCCTCTACTTCACGCGCTGCCGCTATGTGAATACTACCCAGATTCGCTGCGAGCTTTGTTACCGGGAAAAAGACCGGCGTAAACGCTGGAAAGTGCAGCCGGTTGTGCTACCAGAACCATTGAACCTCAAAAATACGACCACCACCCAGCCTGCCATTGGCTACGATTCGACCTTGCAAGCCGAAGTACTCTATTTTGCATCTGACCGACCGGGGGGCAAAGGTGGCATGGACATTTGGCGCGTTAAAGTGGAAGCATCCGGGTTCTCGGCTCCTGAAAATTTATCGGCTGTGAACACGACCGAAAATGAAGTTTCGCCATTTTTTCACCAGACTTCACAGCAACTGTACTTCAGTTCGGAAGGACACGCTAATTTGGGCGGGTACGATATTTTCAAATGGGCACAAGGTGGAACGCCTGAAAATGTTGGCTTGCCGTTCAACAGCAGTTACAACGACCTCTATTACAGTGCAAGCAGCGATGGCAAAAGTGGCTATTTGTCTTCCAACCGCGTTGGCGCGATGTATTTAGACAAAGACAACAAAGCCTGTTGTTTGGATATCTATGCTTTTCAGTGGATCGAACCGCCACCACCGCCCAAACAAGGCGAACCGCCAGTGGTTGTAACAACGCCGCCGCCTTCCGAACCGGAAACACCTGGCGAACCGCCCATGCCGGAAACGCTGGAAGACTTTTTGCCCCTGGCATTGTATTTTGACAACGATGAGCCCGATAAGCGTACCCTGCGCACCAGTACCAAAAAAAGCTACGAAGCAAGCTATTTGAAATACATCAGCCGGAAGGATGATTTTTTGAAAGCGTACACCAAAGGACTGGAAGGCGAAGACCGGGATGCATCGGAAGAAGCCATCAGCGAATTTTTTGCCACGCATGTGGAGCGCGGGTATCTCTTTCTGGGGCGGTTTTCGGAAATCCTGCTAAAGCGTTTGGAATCAGGCGAAAGCGTGGAAATCTTCATCAAAGGCTTTACCAGTCCGAGGGCAGAAAAAACCTACAACCTCGCTCTGGGGAAACGGCGCATCAGCAGCCTGCGCAATCATTTTGATACCTGGAGAGACGGTATTTTCGCATCCTACCTAAAAAAAGGGCAGCTAAAAATCAGCGAGCGCTCTTTTGGAGAAGCGACTGCTGACGAAAGCATCAGCGACGATTTGGTGGACCTGCGCAATTCTGTGTACAGTATTGGTGCTTCCCGCGAACGCAGGGTTGAGATAGTGGAAGTTAAAAGCAAGTGATTTTTGTACTTTTGCGATGTACTAAAAACAAAATGGCCGATGGCTAAATTTAAAATGAACCATACGCGCGAATCGGCGGGGAAAAGTACCGGGACGATGGTAAAAGTAGGCCTGTTCGGCGCGATCATCACTGCACTATTTTTATTCTTCAATAAATTTACCGGCGGAGGCAGCAATCAGGCGACTCCCCCAAAAGAGGAGCAGGCCGATACCTATACCAATGAGTTTTACCTGCCTACTGCTTCCGGGCAGGTAGTCAAACACCGCTTTTACAGCTTGTCCTATATTGAAGCGCACGAACAGGCCGAGTGGGTGGCTTATACCCTGACCCGCGACAACCTGAAAAAAGAATGGGTGGAACGCCAGGATAATTTTCTGCCCGACCCAAAAGTGCGCACTGAATCGGCAACCCCCAACGATTACCGGAATTCGGGTTACGACCGCGGCCATTTAGTGCCGGCTGCCGACATGGCATTTGACGAAGATGCGATGATGGAAACTTTTTTTATGAGCAACATCAGCCCGCAAGCGAAAAACTTCAACAAAGGGATTTGGCGCGAACTCGAAGAATTAACGCGATCCTGGGCCGAAAAAAATGTGAAGCTGTTCGTCGTCACCGGCCCGGTCCTGACAGAGCCGGTCAAAGGTAAAATCGGCGCCAATGAAGTCAGTATTCCAACCGCTTATTACAAAATTTTGCTCGATCTGAACGAACCGGAAAAGAAAGCCATCGCGTTTGTCGTTCCCAACGAAATCAGCTACGAGCCTTTGTATAAATACGTAAAATCTGTGGACGAGGTGGAGCAACTCACCGGCATTGATTTTTTTCCGGAACTGATGCCTGAAGATATGGAAAAAGAGCTGGAAGCCCGCTACAACCTCGACTTGTGGGAGTTTAACAAGAAAAAATTCGAAACGCGCACCCAGAAGTGGAATGTGCAAGAGTGAGTATTTGATTTGTTGAGGATTCGAGTATTTGACAAGCCCGGATCCTCGAATCCTCAAATACTCAGATCCTCAAATACTCAACTCATAACTATGTCAAAGAAAGAAGCCTTCATCCAGGAAATTGCACAAGGATACACGTTCAAAGGAGCAACCATTGACCTCGGCGCGGCCATGCTCGACAAAACAGGCCTTCCTGGCGCAATGGTCAGGTTGCCGTTGCGCACCATGAACCGCCACGGTTTGATTGCCGGGGCAACTGGCTCGGGAAAGACGAAAACCCTGCAAATATTGGCGGAACAATTATCGGCCCACGGCGTACCCTCACTCCTGATGGACATCAAAGGTGACTTGAGTGGTATTGCAATGCCAGGTTCCAGCAATCCAAAAATCGAAGAACGCCATCAGCACATCGGCATTCCGTTCTTGCCGGCAGGTAGCCCGGTGGATTTTTTGAGTTTGTCAGAAGAAAAGGGCGCCCGGTTGCGCGCGACCATTTCTGAATTTGGGCCGGTCTTGTTTTCGCGGATTCTGGGACTGAATGATACGCAATCTGGTGTGGTTTCTGTGATTTTTAAATATTGTGATGACCATAACCTGCCGCTGCTCGACCTGCAGGATTTCAAACAAACCCTGCAATACTTAGCCAATGAAGGAAAAACGGCGATGGAGCAGGAGTACGGCCTTATTTCTTCCACATCGGTGGGCGCAATCATGCGCAAAGTAATTGAATTAGAGCAGCAGGGTGCGGGTTCCTTTTTTGGAGAACGCTCTTTTGAGGTAGAGGATCTTTGCCGCACCGACTCTAATGGAAAAGGTATTGTTTCCGTGATTCGTCTGACGGATATTCAGGATCGGCCTAAGCTTTTCTCCACCTTCATGCTGCAATTGCTGGCAGAAATTTACAGCTCCTTCCCGGAAGCCGGCGACGTCGAAAAGCCCAAATTGGCCATTTTTATTGACGAAGCGCACTTGGTTTTCAGCGAGGCTTCCAAGGCTTTGCTCGATCAGATTGAAGCCATTGTCAAACTGATTCGTTCCAAAGGCGTGGGCCTTTATTTTGTGACGCAAAATCCGGCCGACATCCCGGAAGCGGTGCTTGGGCAGTTGGGTTTAAAAATACAGCATTCTCTGCGCGCCTTTACGGCAAAAGACCGCAAAGCCATCAAACTGGCCGCTGAAAACTACCCGGAATCGGCGTATTACGATGTGGCTCAGTTGATTACAGAGTTGGGCATCGGGGAAGCGTTCGTCACGGCCCTGAACGAAAAGGGCATCCCTACCCCACTCGCGCACACGTTGCTGCGGGCGCCACAGTCGCGCATGGACGTGCTGACCGATTACGAAATAGATTCGATCCTGAGCCGCTCGCCACTCGTGCGCAAATACAACGAAGTGGTAGATCGAGAAAGCGCTCACGACATTCTGAGCCGCAAGGTGCAAGCGTCCCGTGAAGCAGAGATGCAGGAGGAACTGCGCAAACAACGCGAAGCCGCCGAACGCGCAACAGCTAAAACGACTACGACCAGGAGCCCGGGAAGACCCCGCGTGGAAAAAAGCACCTTCGAGGAGATCATGGATAGTACGGTGACCCGGCAGGTAGGACGGACGATTGCGCGGGAATTGGCGAGGGGGTTGTTGGGGGTTTTGGGATTGGGGGGAAGACGGAGGTGATAGAAGGCTGAGCCTTTTAAATAGTTGACAAAAATGCCGGAGCTTCGACTTCGCTCAGTTACCGCCTTGCGCCAACAGGAATATAAGTTCATAAAAACCACATAACCATGAAACAAAATTTTATCGCGTTCTCTGTGTTTGTACTTTTGGTTAACCCGCTTTTCGGACAGTGGGTAAAAACTGCTTTTCCATGTGATTGTACCGTTCAGGATGTCCACGTTCGAGGCGACGATGTTTTTGCATTTGGTCTTGGAACAGGAATGATGCGCTCCTCAGATCAGGGACAAACCTGGGAAGATGCCATGACTGGCATTACCTCTTTTTGGGTAAAAAAAATAGCGTCTAACGACCAGTACCTGTTTGCCGCTACCTTTAACGGCGTCTTCCGTTCCTCCGACAATGGAGACAACTGGACACAATTGACCATGGGGATCACCACTGGAGAATTTGAATCTGTCGCAGCTAAGGGCAGTACCTTGGTTGCTTGTACAGGCACAAAGGTCTATTATTCAACAAATAACGGTGATACCTGGACACAATCTTCTCTCTTCCTGTCCAGTCCTACCGGCTATGTTTTTGATGCCATTCTCCTGGATAATGCCACCTGGGTTATTTCAGGATCGGAGAACGTTGGCATAACTACGAATGCCGGTGCATCCTGGTCCGAATACGAATCTGGCTCCCAATTTGATTTAAGGGCAGTTGTAGATTATGATGATACCCTCTACGTTGGCGCTACAGGTGACGGAATTTTTAAATCAGACGATCTGGGTGTTACCTGGGTTTCAGAAGATTCCTACCCCGCTGCTATGAACTGCAACAGCAACATTACAGATTTACTGGTTTTGGATGATCGGCTATTTGTCTCAAATAATAATTGCGGTGTTGCTATAAAGAATAGCGAAACAGGTGGTTGGAGCTACATCAATGACAACCTTGGCGATTTGTATGTCCTGGCTCTTGCTGGTAACGAGCAATATTTGTATGGCGGCACAAACCAAAAAGGACTTTGGAGATTGGGACTGACAACCGATGTGAACAATCCGATAGCACCTTTAGATTTAAAGATCGCCCCCAATCCAGCAACGGATGTCGTTTTCCTGAGTAGTCAATCTCCGGAAATGCTGCTGCAATATTATATCGCAGATGTGACTGGAAAACCGGTCACCCTGCTGAACGAGGTATTACAAGGCGCTAATCAGACCGTTATTCCTGTTGATCATCTTGCAGCAGGTTTTTATGCTCTTGTTGTAATAAGCGATCATGGAACGAGGTTAATGCCGTTCGTGATTGCAAGATAAGTTGAAAAATGGCGAAGCCTTACGCAAGCATAAAAACTTTTCAATACCTAAAGCATTTGTAATGTGGACTATATCCAATAAATATTTGAACATACCTTGGGTATTTCTTGGGATTTACCTGTTCGTATTTTCAGCCTGTGATAAAGATCCAACACTCGTTGAGCGGGGTGATCCTGAAATTTTGCTGGGACTGCTTAGTTCAAACCGCACCTTAAAAAATAAATACAGCGACCCGGATGCGCCCGATTATTTGGTAAGGGGCGTTTACCAGGTATTGTATGCAAGCCTTAAAATAGAAGCTGGCGTGGTGATTCATTTTGAAGAAGATGCTGGCCTTGAAATTGGGGACGACGCTGCTTTACAAATTAAAGGAAGTGAAAACAACCGGGTAATTCTGACCGGAACAGCTCCCATCCCTGGTTTTTGGAGAGGAATACTGATCCAAACAAATTTACATTGTTCCATCGCGTACACAGACCTGCATTATGGTGGTCATATCTGGTGGGAAGGCGGGCAGCAATCCAGTATTTGGGCACAAGGCAAATTGTTGACTTCACGCGAAATGTCTCTGGATATTCATGATTGCCTGATCACGAACAGTCCCCAGTTTGGTTTATTTTTGGGAGAGACCGTAAGGAAGGTTTCCTTACAACGCAATGTTTTCAAACAACATGGCTTATCACCTGTTGTGTGCCCGACCTTTCTAATACCAGATATTGACGTGACAAATTCGGATTATAGGGAAAATGGGCATAACGGAATATTTTTAATCAATGGCCCATTAGTTTTAAACGGAATCGGCTACGGAAATAATGGCACTTTGGGATACATAGATGAGCAACCTGCCACCTGGAAACCTTTGCCTGATGAAGGAAGTTACAGGGGCATCATTTCTATGAGAAACTTGACCCTGAATGCAGGCGTCATTATTGAAATTCCGCCCGGAAAATTTATGTTCATTGTAAACAAGCTAAAGGCTACCGGTACCGCAGAACAAAATGTAATCCTTCGGAATATTCCGGGCCACGACAACTTTATCAGAATTGATCTAAGCGGGCCGGAACAATCCACGCTGGAGCATTGCGTCATCTCGAATGGCGGATGTTGCGATGAACTTTTCCAAGTTGAAACCCCGGCGAATATTGAGCTCAGCAGAGCACATGACCTTTTGTTGTCCAATTGTTTGATTCAAAACAGCGAAGGCTGCGGGATATTCATTTACCCAAACATAGGCGGGACTCTTCAATCAGAAGTCACTCAAACCGGCTGTGCCTTTGTGAACAATGTGAGCGACAATATTTGCTATTGGTAAATGATTGGCTTTTCAAAAGCCCCTAAATCTAAAAAACCGCCTCTATGAATTACCAAAAAATTACGGCTTTCCTCTGGTTGTTCTTTTTGTCTGCGGGTGTGTATGCACAGGAAAATTTCATGCCCGGGTTTCTCATAATGCCAAACGGGGATACCCTTCAAGGGGAAATAGACAACCAGAACTGGCGAATCAACCCCGAATTCGTTTTGTTTAAACGCGGGGCATCCTCTGTTGGCGTAGAATATTATCCAACTGACATCAAAGCATTTGTTGTTTTGGGAGAAGAATACTACGAATCGGTATCCGCAACTTTTGACTATGTCTCGCGCGATGTTAAAGACATTGGATTGCAAGACCGTCAAAATCCCGTTCAGGACAATGTGTTTGCGATGGTGCTTTACCAATCAGAACTGAGTCTTTTGCGCGCTATGGACAAAAAAAACAATGAGATTCATTATATCATCCGAAAAAAAGACGGCCCTGCAGAACCTTTGATCTATCGCCGCTTCCTGATTGAAGCAGACGGCAAAAGCAGTATCAGGGAAGTTAGCATTTACAAATCACAAATATCAGCAGCCACTAAGGATGGGTGTTCTGAATTGTCCGGGGAAGTTGCAAACCTGAAGTACAATGAAAAAGCGCTGCTTGCATTTATTAAAGCTTACAACGATTGTATGGACGCTACTGCCAATTTTGAGAAAAAGGCTGAAAAACTTCAAATCCAATTCGGAGTAGCTGCAGGGATGTCATTTAATCAATTAGAATTCAGTGGTGATTCGGGGGCTTTCCCTGATCTTGAGAATGGCAATTTCAAGTCTTCATTTCAACCTGCCGGAGCGCTTTGGGTGGATCTTATTTTTCCGCGCAACAGAAAAAAATGGTCTCTTTATAACGAACTTGCCATCACGAGCTATAAAACCAGCAGCCTATACGAACGTATGGAGAACAATCAGCTCTCCTACGTTTACGAGAATGAAATTGCTTTTTCTTATATTAAAATTTATAATGCCATGCGCTATCGGTTTATTCTGAAAGAAAACGGAATGGCATTTTTTCAGGCAGGAATAGGCAATGGGGCGCTCATCAACAAGGACAACAAAAAAATAACGGTAACTACTAATTTGTCAGGATCTTACAGCGAAGTTGGAGCAGTGATGCCTATCCTTCGAAGCTATGAACAAAGCCTTATTGCAGGAGGGGGTTATTCCAATAAATATGGCAGTATTGAACTCCGTTATGAAAGGGGAAATGGATTTTCAAAATTCCCGGCTTTGGGAGCACAAACCAACTGGGTTCATATTTTGCTTAGCGCAAAACTTTTTTAGAAACGTGGGCCTCATTCATTTCCTAAAATCTCCGCCATCCGTGAAAAAATACTTATACTTTCTATTGCTGTTCAAGCCATTTAACCTGGCTTTTTCTCAATCACAAGCCTGGACCACTCAGCCTGCTGCCGGAATTTTCCTCAAGGCTTCAGAAGTTCCCACAACTGTTCCACAACCCGGCGATGAAACCCTGCCCACCATCTTCATTGACCCAGCCAAAGCCTACCAGCAAATGGACGGCTTTGGGTTCACCCTCACGGGCGGCAGTGCACAATTGATCAACCGGATGAGTCCGGAAAAGCGAGCAGCTTTGCTGGAAGAATTGTTTGGCACAAAAGGCGAACAAATTGGCATCAGCTACCTGCGCATCAGCATTGGCGCATCTGACCTCAGTGATCGGGTATTTTCTTACTGCGATTTGCCGGAAGGCCAGACAGACTTGGAATTGGAAGGCTTCAGCATCGAACCGGAGCGTAAAGACCTGATTCCCATCTTGAAAGCAATCTTAAAAATCAACCCTGAGCTCAAAATTATGGGTTCGCCGTGGTCGCCTCCGGTGTGGATGAAAACGAATGGCAAATCCATTGGCGGAAGCCTGAAACCGGTGTTTTACGGGGCTTATGCCCGATATTTTGTGAAGTACATCCAGGCGATGCAGCAGGAAGGTATCCTGATTGACGCGATCACCGTGCAAAACGAACCGCTGCATCCTGGCAATAACCCTTCGCTGCTGATGCACCCCCACGAGCAGGCCGAGTTTATTAAAAATCACCTGGGGCCGGCTTTTGAAAAAAATGACCTGACCACCAAAATCCTGATTTACGACCACAATGCCGACCGTCCGGACTACCCGATCGCCATTCTCAACGACCCGGAAGCCCGCAAATTCATAGATGGTTCCGCATTTCACCTTTATGGTGGCGCCGTGGAAGCCATCAGCGAGGTACACGAGGCCCACCCGGACAAGCACGTTTATTTTACGGAGCAATGGATTGGCGCGCCCGGCAATATGGCGGAAGACCTGAAATGGCATGTCAAAAACCTGATCATCGGCGCCACCCGAAACTGGTGCCGCACGGTGCTGGAATGGAATTTAGCCGCCGACCCGCAGCAAAATCCGCATACCGAAGGCGGTTGCACGGCTTGCCTTGGCGCATTGACCATAGATG
>JALHRK010000098.1:10331-17671 GCA_022841505.1 Saprospiraceae bacterium
TGGCGACGCGGTGACCCGCAATACGGCTTATTACATTGTTGCACATGCTTCCCGTTTCGTGCGGCCGGGCGCGACCCGAATTTTTTCCAATACCACGGTTAATTTGCCTAATGTGGCTTTTCGCAATGTGGATGGCAGCACGGTGCTGGTGGTGTTGAATGAAGGGGAAAACGCGGCAACTTTTCGGGTGAAAATGGGAAAGGAAACCTGGGTGTATACGCTGGCGGGCGGTGGGGTGGCGACTTTTCGGTGGTTGCTGTAGGGTTGAAAATTTTCAACCCCTACAGGCGCAACGACAAACAACTCAACCCACCATCCAATTTTTGGAACTCGGATACGGCGACCGGGATTACTTCATAACCCGCGTCAGCAATTTTTTGCGCGGTTTTGGGATGCCCTTCCGGCACCAGCACCCGGTCATTGACCCAAAGCGAGTTGGCCGCATAAGCCTCATCTGCGTCAATTTCAATGCATTGAAAACTACCAAAAGCCGGATGCCCGACGAACTCGCCAAAGACCAGCATGGTATTTTTTTCCAAATAAGAAACGCCTGTTTTCAGGTGGAGCATGGTTTTTAAAGACACGGTTTCGCCGCTAAGGCTATAGCGTTCTAAAATAGCGATTAGTTGCGCAGCGCCCACAGCATTTGTGCGCTCCGAAAGGCCGATGTAATAATGCGAACCGACCTGCATCACGTCGCCGGCGTCCAAAGTCCCCGTGGCGTAGATGTACTCGATGTGTTGGTAGTATTCGCGCAACGCTGCTTCGATCCCGAGCGTTTCTCCCCGCCGCGACAACGCCCCGGGCCGGGTGATGACCGCGCAGTTTGGGGTGCAAAGGGCGACATCTTCAATGAAGACGGAATCCGGGTATCGGCTGTCGGCGTCAAGAATCAGGAGGTTGAGGCCGCAGGTTTCCAGAATATTGGCATAAGCTTCGTGCTGAGCCAAAGCTTGGGTGTAATCCGGCATTCCAAGCGAGGCGGTGGTGATGCCGTGGATGAGTTCAGGGCAAGGGGTTCGGAGGATGGCGTGGGTGAACATGGTAGTTTTTGTTTTTGAATAAGGGCAGAGCCCATGAAATAGTAGACACGACGCGGAACTTCGACTGGCTTCGACGACGCTCAGCCGCCAGCTCAATTACCGTCATCGCGCCAGCAAAAGGAACTTATTTGGGGCTGAAACGATTAGGCAGTTATTCCAAATGATCATAGAAAGTCCAAAAAACATGCAAGCAATCCTATTCTGCGGTTTACAGGCAAGTGGCAAAACGACCTTTTTTAAAGATCAATTCTTTGATACCCATATCCGAATTTCCCTTGATCAGCTGAATACCAGAAATAAGGAAGACCAATTGATTCAACTCTGTCTTTCTTTGCAACAGCCTTTTGTCATTGACAATACCAATCCAACAAAAGCTGACAGAAGCAAATACATTTCAAAAGCTAAAGTACATAAATTTAAGGTCATCGGATACTATTTCCAATCCAGGCTGGCTGACTCACTGTCGCGGAACAGTCAGAGAATCGGAAAAGCAAACATTCCCGATGCGGGCATCAAAGCCACTTACAGCAAACTTGAACTACCGGATTTTGAGGAAGGCTTCGATGAACTTTACTATGTTGAGATTGAAAATAATAAGTTCGTTATAAAAGCATGGGCCAATGAAATTTGACGATTTAGACGCCAAAATGAGGGTTTTTGAAACGGCAAACGATGTTTGCGTTCTGCCCCAAATTTATATGATAGCCAGGATTGACGGGCGTAGCTTTACCAGGCTAACCAAGGAAGTACACAACTTCAAAGCCCCATTCGACGAAACATTCAGAGACTTCATGGTTGAAACGGTGAAGCACTTGATGAACTGTGGTTTCCGCATAGTATATGGCTACACGGAAAGCGATGAAATTTCTTTGTTGTTTGATTTGAATGAAAATGCTTTTGGGAGAAAACACAGAAAATACAATTCAATCCTGGCAGGTGAGGCAAGTGCAAAGTTTTCGATTCTTCTCGGAAGCGTGGCAGCGTTTGATTGCCGTATTTGCGAATTGCCAAACATGCAATTGGTTGTGGATTACTTCCGCTGGAGAAATGAAGACGCGCACAGAAACGCCTTGAATGCGCACTGTTATTGGAGATTAAGGGAGGATAGTTTTTCAAAAAGCGAGGCAACAAAACGAATTGAGAAGTTGAATACCGCAGAAAAAAACGAGCTGCTGTACAACTATGGCATCAATTTTAATGACGTCCCGAATTGGCAAAAAAGGGGAATCGGTATTTATTGGTCAGCAGTTGAAAAAGAAGGGATCAACCCAACAACCAATGAAAAAGTGACTACAAAAAGGCGGCAACTGGTTGCAGATTACGATTTGCCCATGAAGGACGATTACAATAAGTATATCCTCGGTTTGGTAGAATAATCTCAATTCCACTCCACAGCTCCCCCACCCTTCGGCTCTGTATCAAACCCAGGTCGCACAAACTTTTGGCAATCCGGAAACAAGCCTTCCATGCGATGGCGAAAGCGTTCGATGAAGATTTCGAAGCCGGCAATGGCGGATGAATGCTCGGGCAGGTGGCGGCGGATAATTTCCCAGGCGGCAATGCTGCGTTCGGCGGCGATCAGCACCAGTTTAGCGCTGCCGTTCGCATCGCTTTGGTGGGGGCCGGCCCAGTTGTCGTCGTCCATATCTTCCATACCCTGAACGGCGCGGCTGGCTTTCACGAACATAAAATGCGTGTACCAGCGCACGACATCCACCGCGTCGGCGAGCATGCTGCGGTCGAGCGGGTATTTCCCTTCGGCTTCTTCCTGTTCTGAAAACAGGTCAACGCCTTTGGCCTTAAAGCTGTCCTGTTCCTGCCTGAAGAACCCCGAAACCGATTTGTAGTAATCCATGCCGCGCTCCCGCATTTCTTCCGTCAGTTGTTTGATGCCTTTCAGGTCTGGCTCCGGCAGGTAGCTTTCTTCGATCTCGGAAGGATCAATGTCGTTTTCCTCCAGCCATTCCGACATCTTGCTTTCGGTGAACGGATAAATTTTTTTCAACTCCTCAAAAAAATCTTCGGGCTCCCAGTCTTTGCCTTTGGCCCAACGTTTTTGTTCCATTACGCCCTGGGCGCAGCGGTCAATGAAAGAACAGCGTTCGCACCAGCGGTCGCAATAGTTGAAAATGCCGGAGATGAGATGGGAGTTGGCCATATGATTTAGGTTGAGTACCGCAAAATAAGCAAATTTTTTTTGAAGAGGCAAAGGGCAAGGGGCAAGTTGGCAAGGGGCAAAATGCAAAATGGCAAGCGTGTGTTCCCTTGCCATTTTGCCTATTTGCATTTTGCCTCTTGCCTGCTTGCCAATTTACCTCTAACACTACTCCCGAAACGGATGCCTCGGCGTCCATTCCTCTTTTGGAGCAAGGTAGCCAACCAGCGCCTGGGTGACGGCATGAACCACCGGGTTGCAATGGCGCAAATAGCAGTAGGTTTCGTAAGCTTCAGCACCAACGGAACTTTTGATTTCGGTGGCCGTACGCGAAAAAACAATTTCGCGTGCGCCAGCAGCAAACGCTTCCCGGACGATGTCGTAAAGCATATTCAGGTACAACTGGAAGTGAGCATTGTGAGCGTCCTGAAAACCAAGAAAATGCGCTTCTAATTCAATGCCGTTGTAAATGGCAGAATGGAAACCCAGGAGTTCCCCGTTCAGGAAATACCCCCAAATTCGGAAGCGTTCTCCGAGGGCCGCTTTCAGTCCGCTAAAATACTGCGGGTGCAGGATCACCATATTGAAATCGGCGTGGTTGGCCACAGACCGATAGAGTGCATGCAATTGTGGGTCAAGTTCCTGTACCTCGTGGAGGCTGAGCTCTCTGCGTTCTATGCCGTCTAATTTGTGAAAAGCCCGGCGCGCCCGGACGCGGTATTTGGAGCTCATGGCTTCGAGGTAGTCTTCGAATTGTTTCCACTCAGTGCGAAGCGACAGGCGCATGTTGGGTTGGAACGGAATTTCGTGGAACCCCTCCTTCCGCAGGATGCTGGTGAAGGGAGCGTGTTGCACCTCAAAATCCTTGACCAACGCTGCGCTGGCTTCAAAACCAGGAATGGCGTTCCCGTTGCAAATTGATTCGGCCGCAGATTGCAGCAATTTCGCACTGGTTGGCGCATCGGCAAAAGCAGGGTCGAAATAACAGGCATGATCGCCGGTCAGCAGCATATTGCCAAAAATCAGCAATGGAAACCGGGCAGATGCGGCTACGCGCTGTTTAACCCAATGGGTCATTTTTCGGCCAGGTTCAGAAAGCCCCTGGATGTGTTCGACGGCATTAAAGGTCATTAACTGGCAAAAGGCAACGCCCACTGGCTTTTCCTGAAAGTAGAAAATCGCGTAGGCAAATTTCATGCCTGCCGGCGCGTATTGCTCTATGGCGTGGAGGTATGTTTTAGATAAAAAGAGGTCATTTTCGGGGGCAGCAGACTCCCAGTCTAATGGCAGGTCAGCGCCAGATTGGAACAGGGTACAAGACCAGTCTTTTTCGGTTAAAGCGATGGAGTAAGATTTTTTTTGCTCAACCGGCACAGGAACATGCCAGCTTCCGCTGCATGGGGTTCTGACAGCGAGAAAACCTAAGAGCGGCTGGCTAATGGCAGTAATCAGACAAGATTTCACTATCGGGTTTTTTAAATAAAATGAGCCTCCAAAGCTACATGATTTTGCATATAATAACAACAACGATACAACGCGGCGAACCTCATAAAAGTTGCGCGCAATATCTCCCCATGTGCCTTTTTACCGGGGATAAAAAAACTACCAATCCTGGGAAAACCGGAGTTGAATCCCCTTCAATAGTTTCAACATTTTGATGTTCAAAGCAGGGTTGGCATTAAAAAAGAATTCATTGATGGTGATCCAGTTTTCTTTACGACGCAGGTCGTAGAGTTGGTCTAAACCTGCACGGCGGGCTTTTTCCAAAGGCGATTTCCAGTAAAGCGCTTTTTCTGTCAGGGCAAACCCTTCTTTGCAATTGCCGAGCAGGCTAAGGTCGCAAATAAAAAAAATGCGCTCGTCCGTGCGTTCAGAAAAAAGGAAAGCTTTGGCTGCGTTGCGCAGTTTGTCAATTGGCATGGCCAGAAAGTCGGTGTAAACCGTTTCCTGTTCGTTTTGAAAATCAAGGTAATCCATGGAAATCTGGAACAAATCACCGGGCGACCAGATTTGCTTTTGATGCTGAAGAATGGCTTCCGGGAGTTCCACTGCATTCAGGTCTTTGCAGTGTTGAATGATAAATTGATCCAGCAATTCTTCGCAAAAAAAACGGATGTGCCGGTCAAGGTCGGCGCCCGTGTGTTCAAGATTGCTGTACAACGTGTGAATTTGAGATTCCAGCAATACAGCGCGGCGCTGAATGGTATCGCGGAAGCCCGATGTATAGGCCCGTTCGGAATACTCCTGAAAGCGCGCAGCCAGGTTTTCTTCTTCTACCCGCTTGCGCAGTTCTGCAAAAAACAAGGCACTGAGCTGTTCCGAAAGGTCTTTGTCAAAATCCAATTGAAATTCAGGCGCTTTCACAGCAGATGCAGCTTGCGGCGCGCCGCAGTTGATGCAAAATTTAGCTTGCTCCGGCAGACTCGTTCGACATCGTGGACACTGCTTCATTTACGTCTAAGTATAGTCTTTGATGCGAAGATAAAAATTAACCTGCGTGCCTGCCGATAAAAATTATTGAATACTAACGGTTAAGGTCGCCATGCCTGAATCTGTGCGCACTCGGAGCCAATAGACCCCCGGATCGAGGCGGCTGAATTGCAGGGGAACGCTTTCTTGTTTTACCTGGCTCAATTGCCGTTGCCAGTGTAAAGCTCCTTTGGTATCGTAAAGGTGCAACAGCACCTGGTCGGAGGTTTTTGGCAGGTTCAGCATTAACGTTGCCTGGTCAGAAACCGGATTCGGGAAAATTTTTGCCGAACCTTCGGGCAGAATTCGGGTGGTCGTTGAGGTCATCTGCCCAACGCTCATGCGCACCACCGGGACAAGATCCAGCCCAAAACCGGTCCAGTCCAACGAGCCGGTATTCCCCACATCAATCACCGCAGCATATCGGGGGTGCATCATGGAATCGTTGTACAAATATGCAGCGTGGTAATCATATGCTGTGGACACCCGCATAAAAAGCTGTAGTGGGGTATTGGTCTGGTATTGGACGGCGGCAATGTAATGTGCATTGGGGTCAAGTGCGATGCTCCCACCTTCAAAGTCAACCGGAACGACAATCAGGTTATTGCCTTCATTTCCAATAAAAGTATAAGAATTTGCCGCAACAGGCCCGCCCCCGTACTCCTCCGGATTGGCTAAAAAATCATTGTTTTCGTCGCCAATCCAGCGGTAGAGATAAGTGTTGACCGTTTTTCCGGCAAGCTGGTTCGGGTTGGCTATTCCAAAACTCAGGTAGCGCGCATGGAGGCCGCTCCCATTCGGTACGTAAAACACATTTCCAAACGTATAGCTGTTGCTTCCTGAAGCGGTGATGACCTCATTTGCGCCCCGCTGCTTTGCAAACAGGGTATCAGAAATTTCAAAAATAAAGGAACGACTGTTATTGGATGGTACCTCGTCCGGGGTGGCCGTACGCGCAAAATAGGTGGCGGTATAGACCTCGGCTATCGGAGGGGGCATGTATTCAGATTGAAAAAAGACATTTTGTACGGTCGAATCAGGCGCAATGGGGCCAAACAAAAGGCTGTCCTGGTGAACGATCTCGCCAGCGGTGTTTTCAACTGTGACGAATAGCGTGGTAGCGGGGTGTACCGTTTGGCCGGAATTGCGAATATCTGCGAGAAAACCAATCGGCTCTATTTGTGTAACGGGGGTAATGGCATTGGGCGCCACCCCAAAAAAAGCATTCACCCGGATATCGGTTTCTGGTCGGGGGTCGTAATCGGCAAGCTGCACATCGTCAATTTGCCAGTTAAAGGCACAACCTATTAAATCGCCTCCATTGTCCGTTTCACTTGTTGACAAAAACTGGAACGCAAACCGAAGATTGGAGTGACCGGCCAGGTATTCCGTGAGGTTCATGTAAATGATCTGTGGATTAAGCGCCTGGTCGCCTTCAATAACGCCACCAAACTGCGTGGCGAAAATACCCGGAAAGACTTCGATGTTTTCCCAACTATCCAAATCATTTAAATTGGACCCGATCCGGATGGCCGGGCGGTCGTTGAAGCTTCGATAATAGGTTTGAAAAATCAGCCACACGTTTTCCTGTGCAGAAGCGTCAATTGGAGGGGAAATTAACCAGGCATCCTGATCCTGGTTTTGTGGAGTAGTGCAGGTAACATCGGAGTCAT
>JALHRK010000099.1 GCA_022841505.1 Saprospiraceae bacterium
TCTGCCCGCAATGGTCGCAGCGGGTTTTCATGTCAAATGAGCGCTTGAATGAAAAAGAGCCGGTATAAAACAGGTCGGACGAATGGCAGGTCGGGCATTTAAACTCGAATATGCTGTACGCTTTGCTGCCTTTTGAAAACAATCCCATCTAATTTTTTTTTATGGTGCAATATATGAACAAATGTTCATAAAGTTGGTTTAAAATAAAACACATACTGGGGATTTCGACGAAATCAACGAATGAATTTCCCAGCATGCACTAACTTTCCAGCGTATTTTTGCATTTCACAAAACGATTCAATATGAAACAGGCTCTTTTCATTTTTTCCGCGCTTGCCTTCATGGCCGGTTCCTGCCAAAATCAGCAAACACCTGCCGAAACAAGCGCTGACCCCGCAACCGATGCCCCCGCGCAATTGGCTGCCTATTCGGCTGCCGGTGGTGGTATAACGAGTCTGGACAAATACTGGTATCAGGGGAAAGCTGAAATTTCACACTACACTTTGCTACAAAATCGCTATAAAGACATCCATGAAGGAGAAGCGGTGATGATTTTTGTGACGGAGGATTTTCTTACCGACAAGCAAGTGAAAAACGATCAATACCTAAACAAAAATTCCATTCCCATCCTGAAAAACAACATCGTGTGCAAATTTCCAACCGGCATTTACGACTATTCCATGATGACCTCCGTGTTTACGCCAATTAACACCCAGAAATATCCGCGGACCATGAAAGTGACCGCCACTTCCCAGGAATGGTGCGGGCACACGTTTATGCAAATCAACGATCGCGAAAAGGGTTATGCCATATCACTTCGCTCCTATTTTGAACAGGAAAGCGATCAGGACAATGTGGTTGCGCATACCTTGCTGGAGGACGAGCTGTTTAACCGCATCCGCATGAATCCTGCCGGTTTGCCTACCGGGAAACTTAAACTGCTCCCCGGTACGATGGTCGCCCGCCTCATGCACAAAGATTTTCAGCCGATGGATGCGGAAATCAGCGTAGCGCCATACAATGGCAAGGAGTTTTCCGGGAATGCTTTACAGGTTTGCAGTGTCGTTTACCCGGCATTGGATCGTACCCTGGAGATTGTCTTTGAAAAAGAAGCGCCTTACCTCATTGCAGGCTGGAAAGACACTTACCCTTCCATGTTTGACAAAAAAATGAGAAGCACCGTGGCGCGCCGCACCAATACCATCCTCGACGCTTATTGGAGTCACAATGCCTCATCGGATCAGCCGATGCGTAAGGCGCTTGGACTCACTACTTTCACTAAATAGTGTCTGTCTTTAGAGTCCGATAGCGGCGTTATGCGAAGGCCCCAAAATTGGTCATTTACGCGAGTAAACTCCCACTTTGGGGCCTTCACATGCCTTGCTCTCGAACTCTAAAGAGCAGACACCAGACTAAATGGGCAGACACTAAATAGCGTTCAATGCCTCCAGTATAATGCCACAAGCCTCGCGGATTTGTACTTCCGAAATAATAAGCGGCGGAGCGATCCTGAGGGAACGGCTGTTGAATAAAAACCAGTCTATAATCAGGCCCTTGTCCAAACAAATTTTGATCACCGCCTGCACCGAAGCAAAATCGCTCAGCTCTACCGCGATCAGGAGCCCGGCACTCCGAACCTCCACGATGGCCGGGTGCTGGAGCAGTTGGACAAAAAGTGCAGATTTGGGGGCTACTTGTGCGATCCAGCCCCCGTTGATGAGGGTTTCGAGCGTGGCCAAAGCTGCTGCACAACAAACGGGGTGGCCGCCAAAGGTGGTAATATGGCCGAGCATTGGGTTGTCCGACAGGACGTTCATGACATTTTTCCCGGCAACAAAAGCCGCGATCGGCATCCCTCCCCCCATGCCTTTGCCCAGCAAAAGGATATCCGGCACAATCCCGTATTGTTCAAATGCGAAAAGTGTACCCGTTCGCCCATAGCCTGCCTGAATTTCATCCAAAACAAGCAACGTGCCGGTTTCCGTGCAGCGCTCCCGCAACCGGTGCAGATAACCGGGAGTTGGTTTGCGCACCCCCCACTCCGCCTGCACGGTTTCGATAACCACACAAGCTGTTTTTTCTGTAATTTGAGACAACTGTGCCTCCTCGTTGAAATCAATGTGCGCGATGCCGGGGAGCAACGGATGATAGGGCGCTGTGAAATCTTTTGGCCACATGAGGCTGGCCGAACCTTGCGTGCTGCCGTGATAAGCATAACGGCAAGCGATGATTTCTGCGCGACCGGTATACCGCTTTGCCAATTTCATGGCGCCTTCTGTGGCTTCACTTCCTGAATTAACAAAATAAACGCTGTTTAAATCCGGTGGCAAATGGCTGGCAATGCGGGTCGCTAACTGAACCTGTGGCGCCAACACGTATTCGCCGTACACCATGGTGTGCCAGTAGCGGTCAAGTTGCGATCTGATCGCTGCAGCCACTTGCGGAGGGCGGTGTCCCAAAACGCTGACGCCGATTCCGGCAATCAAATCCATATAAGTTCTGCCGGAGGTGTCATACAGGTAAAGCCCTTCCGCATACTCAATTTCCAGAGCAAGGGGAAAAGGGCTCGTTTGGGCGAGGTGTTGCAGAAAAAGTTGGCGCTGGTTCATGTCAGGACTTCAATTTGGGACAAAAGTACTTTAAGGAACGTCGCAATAATAAGTTCCTAAAAAAAAAGGGCTGCCCAAAAGGACAGCCCAGGTTTGTGTTGATATTTGTTTGGATTATGCACTCCGCCGGTATGAAGGCGGTCCGTACAGGGTTTGAAATGGGGCTATATTTTCATCAAAATCACAAAAACCTAATAAATATTATCGTACGATTTAGTTCAGACGCGACATATCGCGTACCAGAATTTTACCCCGGTTGAAATAAATCAGATCAGATTTTCTTAACTCATTCAGCACCAGCGTCACAGTCTGGCGGGAGGTGCAGGTAATATTGGCAATGTCCTGATGGGTCAGCGAATGCTTAAGCAACATTTCGTAGCCAACTTTGCGGCCCCGGTCGTTCACTGATTCTTTGATAAAATCAATGATGCGGGTGCGGGCATCTTTAAAAATCAGTGACTCCAATTTATCTTCTGCCCGAATCAGACGGCTGCCAATCAGGCCCATGAAGGCGCTGCACAACTCAAAATTTTTGCGCATGAGTTGTTTAAAATCTTCCACTTTGATCAAATAAAGGTGAACATCTTCACGAAGCGCCTGAGCAAAATCCTGGCGTTGCAATTCGCCAACCATACCCAATTCGCCAAAAACAGCCGTTGGGTGGATCAGCGCTTTGATGACTTCTTTGCCATCCATAGAATGAGTAGCTATTTTTACTACCCCTCTTGACAAAAAGTAAAGGGTATCAGAGGCATCGCCGGGCGTGTACAGTACGCCATATTTGGGTACGATTTTGTAATCCAGCATCCCCGTCAATTGCTCCCGCTCCGACACAGAGAGTGCATTGAACAAGGGGAAGTAAGTAAGAAAGGCGTTTTGTACTTCAAGATTCATAATGCTACCTTTTTGGAATGAATAATAGCCGCTTAACGATTTTGCGCCAACTGCGCTTTACCTTCTTTTGTTTCGGGGTTACAATCTATCAGACACTATTCATTGCTGATCCCCCTATGCAGGGGATGTTTTTTTTGTAGAAAATATTTTTGATGGGATGAAAAGTGGGCTTGTTGATGTGCTAATGGGAAATTATTTTCCTGAAGCGCTTGTAGTTTAAGAAAGTAGAGCTATCTTTGCAGTCCTATTTGAGATCGCGGGGTGGAGCAGTTGGTAGCTCGTTGGGCTCATAACCCAAAGGTCGTAGGTTCGAGTCCTGCCCCCGCTACTAGATAAAAGGGAAATCCGTCTTCGGGTTTCCCTTTTTTATTTCTCAGCCCTGATAGAATCCCTTTTTTTCTCTATTATTGCCCATCTTTTCAGGCGTCTCCAGACATTGAACGCATGCGGAGCGCGTACGGCAGCTTTTACTTGTCTTACATACCACACTAACATCCAATACATCATGAGGAATCGGGTCATTATTGAAAATGTAAAACCTGAAATTGACAACGGGCGTTTTTTTATTAAAAGGATACCGGGCGAGCGCGTGGATGTGAGCGCCGACATTTTTTCTGACGGGCATGACGTGCTGCGGGCTGCGTTGCTCTTCAAGCACGAAAACGACAAAAACTGGTCGGAAGTCCCCATGGTGGAGGGGCTCAATGATGTCTGGACGGCGGCCTTCACAGTAGAAAAAGAAGGGTTTTACGAATACAAGGTAGAAGGCTGGGTGGATCACCTGAATACCTGGTACAAAGGATTTCTGAAAAAGCAGGAAGACGGCCAGGATATGGCGGTAGAACTCAAAATCGGGGCCGACCTGCTCCGGAAAGCCGCAGTCTCCAAAACAGACAAAGCAAGCAAGCTGGCTAAAACCCTTGAAGGAAAATACGAAGCGGCTGTTGAGGCCGTGATGGCAGAGGAGTTTGCAGCCACGGTGGCGGAGTTCCCGCTCAGGCAATTCCAAACGGTTTACGACAACCACCTCCGCGTGCGCGTAGGCCGCAGCAAAGAACTCTTCAGCGCCTGGTATGAATTTTTCCCCAGATCCACAGCGTTGCTCCCTGGCAAACACGGCACGTTTAAAGACGCAGCCCGGCTGTTGCCCCGCATTCAGGAGCTAGGGTTCGATGTGCTCTATTTGCCGCCGATCCACCCGGTTGGGAAACTGAACCGGAAAGGGAAGAACAACGCGGTGACCGCAGAATCCAACGATCCGGGCTCGCCCTGGGCCATCGGCAGCGAAGAAGGTGGCCATAAAGCCGTTGCGCCCGAACTGGGCACCCTGGAAGATTACAAAAAACTCATCCGCGAGGCCGAAAAAATGGGCATCGAGATTGCATTTGATCTGGCATTCCAATGTGCGCCAGACCATCCGTATATCAAAGAACACCCCGAATGGTTCCTCTGGCGCCCCGACGGCACCATTATGTACGCCGAAAATCCGCCGAAAAAATACCAGGATATCGTTCCAATCAACTTTGAATCGGACGACTGGGAGAACTTGTGGAACGAACTCAAAAGCGTTGTTTTGTTTTGGGTAGAGCAAGGGGTAAAAATTTTCCGGGTAGACAATCCCCATACCAAACCATTCCGCTTTTGGGATTGGCTGATTGGAGAAGTGCAACGCGATCATCCCGATGTGCTCTTTTTGTCGGAATCGTTCACGCGGCCCAAAGTGATGGCCGAATTGGCCAAAGGAGGCTTCACGCAATCCTACTCTTACTTCACCTGGCGCACCACCAAAAAAGAAGTGGAGGAATACATGACCGAACTGACCCAAACCGAGTTGCGGGAATATTTCAGGCCGAACTTCTGGCCCAATACGCCCGATATTCTGCCGTACGAACTCATGGGCGCCAATGTGAATGCGTTTGTCAAAAGGCTGCTAATGGCTTCCACCTTGTCCTCCAACTACGGCCTCTACGGACCGGCCTATGAGTTTCTGGAAAATTCAGGCCACACCGGGGGCAAAGAGGAGTACCACAACTCGGAAAAATACGAAATCCGCCATTATGACTGGACTGAGCGCAACCGGCTCACCGACATTATGACCAAAATAAATAATATCCGGAGAGAAAATCCGGCCTTACAAACCACCTGGAACATTCAGTTTACCCGTACCGACAGCGATCACCTGATGAGTTACGTCAAAACGACGGACGACCTGAGCAACATCATCTGGTGCGTCGTCAATTTTGATACGCAATACGCGCAATCAGGCTTTGTGGAAGTTCCCAAAGCACTGCTGAAAATCACGGGAAGGGTCAACCTGAAAGTAACCGACCTGCTTTCCGGGGAAAGCTACCACTGGTTCAATGATTGGAACTATGTAGAAATAAATCCGTACAAATGGCCGGCGCACATTTTTAAGGTGGAATTGTAAGACTGCATTTATCTGGATACCAAACATCATAAACACATGAAAAAAACAAGTACTTTTTTATTGGCTGCTCTGCTGTGCAGTGCGGGTTTACTCCCTGCGCAGGTCAGTTTTACCAAAGCCAATAACGCCCTTGGGCTTGCCAACTCCTACAGCGGGGTGGCTATTGCTGTGGCGGATATGAACGCAGATGGTTTTGACGACATCGTACATTTAGACCAAGGACGAATTTTGACCATTCAATACCAAAAGCCCGATGCTTCCGGCTTCACAACGGCTCTCCTCGGAAGCGTGTCAGGCCAAAGCCAGTGGAGCATGTGTGTGGCCGACGTGGACAACAACGGGTTCAACGATGTGCTCACCGGCGGGCGTTACGACGGGGTGAAACTATTCCAGTCCGACGCAGCTGGCAGTACCTACACTATGGGTATGCTCCCGGGTTCCAACATCTTCATCCAGGGCTCCAACTTTGCCGACATCAACAACGATGGCTGGCTGGATGTGTTTGCCTGCCATGACGACGCTGCCGGACGGATTTGGGGCAACAATGGTGCGGGCGCCCTTGTGGAAGCCAACACCTGGATTGACCTTGCTACGGTGCCAGCTTCTGATAATTCAGGCAATTATGGAAGCGTTTGGTCCGATTTTGACAACGACGGAGACCTCGACCTCTACATTGCCAAATGCCGCCAGGGAGTAAACAACCCGGCCGACCCACGCCGGATCAACGCGCTTTACGTCAATGACGGCGCCGGCAATTTCACGGAAAATGCTGAAGCTGCCAACCTGAAAATCGGCGCGCAATCCTGGACGGCCGATTTCGGTGACATTGACAACGACGGCGATATGGACTGCTTCATCACCAACCACGACGTGCCCAGCATGTTGCTGATCAATGATGGAACCGGCGTTTTTACTGACATTACCACGACCAGCGGTTTGAATGTGACGGGGCTTCCCATTCAGGGTGTTTTCCGCGACTTTGACAACGATGGCTGGATAGATATCATCGTTTCCGGAAGCCAGGATCATATTTTCAAAAACAATGGCAATGCAACGTTTTCGAATATAGAAGGCCTTTTTGACGGCGATGAGATAGAATCTTATGCAATCGGTGATTTAAACCATGATGGCCGCCTCGATATTTACGCAGGGTATGCCCAAATCTATACCACGCCCAGCAATATTCCCGACGCCGTCTGGTTGAATACAACAGCAACAGATAACCACTTTTTGTCGGTATCGCTGGTCGGCACGGCAAGCAACCGCAATGGGATTGGCGCCCGCATCACCATCTATGGCTCATGGGGGCAGCAGATCCGCGAAGTGCGTTCCGGAGAAAGCTACGGCATCATGAACTCGTTTTCACAAAACTTCGGGCTGGGCAGCGCTACAACGGTGGAATCTATTGTTGTGAAATGGCCTTCCGGACAAGTGGATACTTATACCAATTTAGCAGCCGATCAATTCATTACCCTCATTGAGGGCACTTGTATTTCCCCTGACATTGCCATCGCAGCAGACGGACCACTTACTTTTTGCACTGGCGAAAGCATCACGATTTCTGCACCGGAGGGTTTTGCAACCTATACCTGGTCGAATGGCAGCACCGGTAACGAGATTGAAGTAACGGCTTCCGGAGCTTACAGTGTTGTGGTGGATGAAGGCAATGGCTGTTTTTCTACGTCCTTACCGATTGTCGTGACGGTTGATCCGGTTGAAACGCCATCCATCAGCGCTGTGGGCGACACCCTTTTCTGTCAGGGCGGCAGCGTGGAACTGGTTTCCAGTGAAGCTACTGCCTACAGCTGGTCAACAGGCGCAACCACGCCTTCGATTTTGGTTACGGAAACGGGTGATTATTTTGTAACGACCCAGGGTTTGTGCGCAGAATTTTCTTCTTCGTCCCTGTACGTAGAAGTCCTGGCAGCGCCCGCACCGGAAGTTACCCCCGACACCGTGATCATCTCCGGGGATGCCGTGTTGTACGCAGCCGGCGATAATCCGCAATGGTACGATGCTCCTGTTGGCGGCAACTTAGTGACCGAAGGCGACTCCCTGCTCATTCCCTCCCTGGCCGCAACGACTACTTTTTATGTTGAAGATGTGGAATACTACCCCGGCCCGGTTTATTTCGGGGGCATTCCCGAACATGCCGGCAACACCAGCTACAACGGAGGAAGTGTCAACGGACAGATCATTTTCAACGCCTACAAAGCATTTACCCTGAAAACGGTAAAAGTATCTACGGATACGCCTGCTGAACGCACGATTGAGTTGGTGGATGACAACGGCACGGTGTTGCAATCTTTGGATGTACAAATTGACTCGGGCGAATACATCATCGCGCTTGATTTTGAAGTGCCGGTGGCCAATGGCCTGGTACTCGGAACCAATACCCAAAAAAATAACGCCGAATTGGGCACCAACAGCCCGCGTCTGCGCCGTACCAATGGCCCGGTTGACTATCCTTACGAAGTGCCTGAAGTGCTGAGCATCACGGGTTCCAACCAGAGCCCGGAAGTGTATTACTATTTCTACAACTGGGAAATAAAACTCCCGGATGCGGAATGTATCAGCGAACGCGTGCCGGTTGAAGCCGTACTCTTTGTTCCAAATAGCACGGACGAAACGGGCCGGGCTGGTAGTCTGGCGGTTTATCCGAACCCGGCAAGCGGCGAAGTATTCGTTGCCCTGCCAGAATTGTCTGCTTCGGCAAGCCTGCGGGTATTCGACCTGAACGGCGCCGCACTGCTGAAGCAAACGGTAACGCCAGGCCAATTGCAAGCGACCCTTCAGGTGCAGCAACTGCCCGCAGGCGTGTATGCCGTGAAGGTGGAAGACGCAGGCAAAACCTGGGTCGGACGATTGGTGGTAGCACGATAGTTTTAGGTTAAAGGATAAAGTTGAAAGGATAAAGGTTAAAGGAGGGTGCATGTCCCAACTTTAACCTTTTTCCTTTATCCTTGGAGCTTGAATTCCCGTCCACCGTAAAAACCACCACCATGAATCCGGCGCATCAACAACTCTGGAATCAAATCAGCGACTTTGAATTCGGTGACCCCGATGCCCGACTGGGCTTTGTGGATCGGCTGGCGCGCGAAAATGGCTGGTCATTGGAATATGCCTCCCGCGTATCCTGGGAATACAAAAGATTCTTGTTTTTATATTGCGTTTGCCAACATTCCGTAACGCCTTCCGATCAGGTTGACCAGGCCTGGCACCTCCACCTGCTTTATACGGAATCCTACTGGGTTGACTTTTGCAGGAACACCATTGGCCGGGAACTTCACCACGGGCCAACGAAAGGGGGCAATGCCGAAGGCGATAAATTCAAACTTTGGTACGAAAAAACCCTTGAATCGTATAGAAAATATTTCGATACAGCGCCACCGGCGGATATTTGGCCTGACGTTGAGACGCGCTTTTCCGGGTTCAATTTCCGGAGAATTGACCTCAACAAGTTCTGGATTTTTCCCAAACCAAAACTCCGTTTATGGAAATTGCGATCCGGGATTGGACGCCCGCCGAAGTGATGATGATCCTCTCTCCCAATGCCATTAAAGGCGGGGATATGTTGAAATATACCTTTTTAGACCTGATCATAAAAGAGGTATTGGCCTATGAAAAAGTTGAAAAAGACGGAAAGACCTTTCGCAATATTTCAATGGGGCCTTTACTCCATGCTTATCAGGCGCTTCCTCATGAAATGGCTTGCCTGGCGCCTTTCCAAAAAGGACAGCCACATATTGAGTTAAAACTGTATGTAAGAACCCTCGTTCAAAATGTGGGTGGATATTACAATTTTCGTCAAAAATACGTCAAACGCGCACCCCGCCTGAAGCCTTATTTTCAATCCAGCCTCTGGAACATCCTGAATATGCATGTACTCAGCGATCAGGGCAAAGGATTGCAGCAAAGTCTGAAAACACAGATAGAAGCAGTGCGGAACTGTCTGAAAAACATCGCCATGCGGAATTATGATCCCGCAGCAAATCCCTTAGTGCAAAGCCTCGGCAACAATGTGATCATCCTGAAAGAATGGGAACCTTTCATGTATCGCAAAGACCTGGAGCCACTCGCCAGGCATTTTTTGAAACAACCCATACAGGTTGACCTGGAATTCCCGGAGTTTGATGCCCAATTTTTGGATGCGTTCAGTGATGCCTGGGCAGATATTTCCGATGCTTTTTCTGACGGCGACGGCGGAGGAAGCAGCGATGGCGGGGATGGCTCCTCGGATGGTGGCAGCGGCTGTGGGGGTTGTGGGGGCGGCGATTAATCAAGGAAAAACCTACCTTTGGCTTTCTGAATACAAAGCCGCAACATGCATCCAGACATCCACATCAAAGCGCGCGTTGTCGTGCAACTCAAAGGCGAAAACCTGCTCGGTCCCGGCCGGATTGAATTGATGGAAAAGATACAAAGCACGGGTTCCATTTCGGAGGCAGCCCGGGACATGGGCATGTCTTATCGCAAAGCCTTACAACTCATTAATCACATCAATGACCTTTGCGGACAGGAAGTCATTCTCACCTGGAAAGGGGGCACAGAACACGGTGGCGCCAGGCTCAGCCCACTTGGAGAAGACTTTGTACTCCGCTATAAAGTGCTGAATGCCAAGGTTAGTGCAATGCTTGCTGCCGAAGGGGTTGCTTTCCTGCCATAGCCAGCATATTCGATTTGTCAATTGGGGTTTAAACGCATTTTCGATATGCATTTAAAACCATATCCTTATATTTGATTCGATATGCATCAAAATACATATCGAAATTCACCAATTAACACCTGAATATACCGCCTTGAAACAGGAAGCCGCCAGCAACTTTGGAGACGAACGCCTGATTATGATCCGCTTAACAGCGCTTTGGGCGCTCAATGAAGCTGGTCTTGGAGGGCTGATGCACCTATTCCGCAGCCCCTTTACCGGGATTTTTGTCGGAGGATCTGCTATTTTGCTCATTGCCCTCATCGCGCATTTCTCAAAAAAACCGGGTGCAGCGATTTTGCGGGCGTTGCTGCTGGTGCTCATCATCAAAGGGGTGGTTAGCCCGCATTCTCCCCTGCCCGCGTACCTAGCAGTGAGCTTCCAGGGGCTTTTGGGTGCACTGCTTTTTAGCCGGTTGTCTTCTTTTCGCCTGGCAGCGCTCCTTTTGGGCGTCCTGGGCTTATTAGAGGCTGCCCTTCAGAAATTGCTGGTTACAACCCTTCTTTTTGGCATGCCCATTTGGAAAGCAATTGACGCTTTTGTGGATTCGGTGCTCCAAAAATTTGGCGTCGTGGGCGCAGATGCAGCTGTTCGGGGCAGCCTTTGGCTGATTGGATGGTATATCGGGTTGTATTTTGTCAGCGGCCTGGTGATCGGCTGGTTGGCGGGGCGTTTGCCGGCTGAGGTCAAAACCGCTGCCGGCCGGCTTTCTTTGCCGGAGATTAGTGGAGCCGAAGATGAGCCGTCGGGGAAACGGCCTCACAGGGCTTTCTGGCAAAAACCTGCCCTGCGCTGGATCACTTTCCTGTTGCTTTTACTTGCCGCAATCTATTTGTTCGCGCCAGCCAGCCGGGAGGTGTTGGCGCCGCTATGGCTGCTGGTTCGGGTAGTTGGCGTTATTGCCGTCTGGTATTTTTTGCTGGCTCCTTTATTGATGCGCCTGTTGCAGCGTTTTTTGCAAAAGAAAGCCTCGGAATATCGCGAAGAAGTGGCAGCAGCCCTTGAACTTTTGCCCGTTTTTCGCGTCCTTGCAAAGGCAGCCTGGGCCGAAACCCGCAGCATGAAAGGGTTGCGGCGCTGGAAAGAATTCGCAATAAGGGTCATCACTTATGCTTTGCTTTATTCCGGAAAAAAATCCTGATCATTATGCCTGTAAACATTTTCATTTTCGCTGCGCCGGTCAAATCGGGCAAAACCACTACCCTGATGAATTGGGTGGGTAATAAAAAAAACATCGGAGGTCTGCTTGCTCCGGACATTGACGGCCTGCGCCGGTTGTACAGCCTGCGCGACAGGCAGTTGCACGATTATCAACTCAGCGACGAAGCGGCGGCAGTTGCAAAGCCGGAAGAAATGGTCACCATTTGTAAATTCAACTTCGCCGCGCCAGCTTTTGCTTCGGCCCGGCAACTATTGCTGGAAGACAGCCGGCAGGATTTCGACTGGGTCATCGTGGACGAAATTGGCAAATTGGAGCTTAAAGGGGAAGGTTTGGAACCGGCTGCGGCAGAAGTCATTGAGTATTATAAAACGGGCCGGGCTAAAGGCCGCTTGCTGCTCATCGTTCGTGATGAATTGGTTGAACAGGCGGTAAAGCACTATGGACTTGTGGAATACAGAATAATTCGACTTGAGGAGGCAATGCCACATTGAAGAATAAAAAACGCGCCGGAAATTCCGGCGCGCCATAGAATAAACAGTCGGGAAATTATTCCCAAATCAGAGTCGGATGTGTGCTGTAAATTAATCTTCCCGCACTCTGGTACGGCGGTTTGCGCTGCCCATAATTTTCAGCGAAACGTATTCGTCGAGCGATAAATCTTTGAAGCCTTTTTCCTGCATGGAACGAATGAATTCGGGCGTTACGTCGTGGATTTTCAGGCTCATTACTTCGTCTAAGTCAATTTGTTTGAACCCAAGCGGTTCATAGCTCTTGATAAATTCAGGGGTTACGTTGTGAATTTTCAAACTCATCGCCTCGTCTGCATCTATATTCTTGTAGCCCAGCGATTCGAAGCCTTTGACAAATTCCGGCGTCACATCGTGGATTTTAAAAGACATGGCTTCATCCATGGAAATTCCCGGAAAACCGCTTTTGCTCAAGGCGGTGATGTATTCGGGGGTTACTCCGTGAATTTTTGCGGAAAGCAGTTCATCCTGATCGAGATCGGCATACCCTGCGTCTTTCCAACTTTTGATGTAAGCGGCGTCAATGCCGTGGATGGCAAAGCTTGTTAAATCGTCCATCGAAACTTCGCCGAGGCCCAGCTCTTGAAATTTGGCCATGTCTTCGGGCTTCACGTTGTGGATTTTTACACTCAGTACGTCGTCGGCGCTCAGCGCTTTACCGCTGGTTTGCACCGCAGCCTGGATGAATTTGGCGTCTACGCCGTGGATTTTGAAGCTTAGTATTTCTTCTATGTCTAAATTTTTATACCCTGCAGCCTGAATTTCGCGGATGTATTCGGATGTCACGTCGTGGATTTTTGCGGCAAGCAAATCATCCATGGAAGCATCTTTGAACCCCATCGCGCGAATGGATTGCATGTATGCCGGACTGAGGTCGTGGATCTGCATGGCGACCATGCTTTCCAGCGTCCTTTCTTTGGGATTTGCTGCAAACTCTTTCTCGTAAGCTTCAATGCTTTTTTTGTCCAATCCGTGGATGGCCGAAGCCATCAATTGATCCATTGAAAAATCAGGGAATTTTTTCTGCTTCAGGTAAGCCACATAATCCTTCGTGATGTTTGCAAAAAACAAATGGATCATTTCCTCTTCGCCCGGTGCATCCAGACCATTTTGTTCGAGGTAAGCGCTAAAACCAGGGTCGCCCGCAAAGGAGAAGCGCCCGTAGCCTTCGTTGTTGTCAAATTTGCCGGTAAGGGTCATTTTGCCGGCCTCCCGGGTCAGGTGAAACTCGCCTTCCTGTCCCGCAGGCAGGGCATCGAATTCTGCTTTTTCGAAGCAGCTGCTTGACGACCAGCTTCCATGTTTTTTCTCTTTCGACAAATTTTTGTTAAACACCATGCACACCTCGTCGCCTTCGATCGTGCCTTGCCAAAGGCCGGAGGGATCAAAGCCGCTGTCGTTAAAATTGAACAGGGAGTTATAGCTCCTTTGTTCATTGGAATCCAGGGGATTTTGCGATTGTACTGCATTAAAAATCAAGGCAGAAAACGCAAACAAAGGGAGCAGGAACAGGTATTTCCAGCCCGAGCGAACGGATGATTTTTTTGATTGCATCATTAGAATACGTTTTTTTAAAGTCGAGTGATTGTAATTCGTTGTTAGGCCAAGCGGCAAATTGGGTACGGCCACTTTAAGCAGGTTCATTTGATACCCGGTGGTATCTACATCACGGCTGCGCAGCATTTCTGCGTCGGTGAGGTACTCAATGTTTTGTTCCACCGAGCGGCGGTATTGCCAGGCAAACGGGTTGAACCATTGCACGACCACCAGCAACTCGGCCAGCAGAATATCAAAGCTATGGCCCTGGGCAATGTGAATTTTTTCGTGCTGGATGATTTGGTTGTAGGTTTCCCAATCGTATTGCGCCGGGTTAATAAAAATGCAGTTTCCAAACGAGCAGGGGGCTTTGTCGCGGTTCCATTCCACAATGCGGACGGGGCCGTCTTTCACGGAAGGCAGGGTGTACATCTGGAACAGCAATACAAAAAGCTGGATCAGGAAATTGAGGCCGAATACCAGCACGCCGCACCAATAAACGTAAGCCGCGATGCGCTCCGGCCGCCAGGAAGATGGCGATGCAACCGTAATCGCAGCCTCTTCTTCCGTTGGTACATTTGCTGTGGGATTTAGCTCCTCCAAAGGGACAGCCTCATTTACATTTTCGTCAGCAGATTGCGGAACGGCAGGTATGATGTCCTGAACCAATGGCTGCCCAGGAGTCGGTTGTCTGAAAAACGGAATTTCGTCCCGCAAAGACCAGGCTTGCGGCACTTCGATCAGGGGCAAGGCAAAAGCGCCCACCATGCAGGCCAGCAAAACCCCGCGGTTCAGGTGGAAAAAAGTCTCGTTTCCCAGCAGTAGGCTGTAAAAAACATAACTGGTCGCCACCAGGGCAGCCGCATGCAGCAGGTAGGGCATCATGGCTTTTTATTTTTGATGATCTGAACAATTTCTTCCAGCTCCGCCTCCGAAATTTTTTCGGACTTTGCAAAATAGGCCAGCATGTTAGGGTAGGAATTGTCGAAGTACTGCTTGATCAGGTCGCCAACAGCCTGGCGTTGGTAATCTTCTTTTGGTATAAGGGCGTAGTACTGGAAGGTATTTCCAAAAGCAAGGTGGGCCAAAAATCCCTTGTCCTCCAGGATGCGCACCATGGTGGCAATGGTGTTGTAGTGTGGCTTCGGGTCGGGTAATTCGGCAATGATGTCTTTGATGAAGGCTTTTTCCAAAGCCCAAACGGCCTGCATGATCTGCTCTTCGCGTTTGGCTAACTTTTGCATGTTCGGAATGATTTCCAGCAAAGGTAAAACTAATGAATTAGTTTATCAACTAATTCATTAGTTTTATTTTTGAGAACATTACATGCATTTGATATATAGTGGTTTATATAAAAGAGATAAAGACAGGTGGGTGGTTGGGGCGGTCGGGCAGGGGCAGAAAATTTTCTGCCCTTACCAAATTTCGTCGGGCAGAAAATTTTCTGCCCCAACAAAAAAAAAGCGCGCCCATCAAAAGCGGCGCGCACCATAAGTAGCATGGGAAATTGTCTTCAAACCTGGGTCCTGCACCGAATCTCGGGTTCACATGATCTGCTGCACCGGCGCGGGAAATGGCGTTCAAATAGAAAAAAGGATTGCCTTGTGGCAAAATGAACCGCCGGCTATTACCGGGCAAATTGTATACCAGTAAATGACCATGCATACCCGAGTTGAACGTTTCGGATCTAATACATTGAAAATGTATAATTTGTAAATTTACCCTGCGACTTTGGACAAAAGGTAGGTTGTTCCACGTCAATCAAAAATCCTGAAAAATTTCCGATAATCCTGAAAAATTCCGGACAGGGGCCGCCCAGCAATCTTCAAATTATCAAATTCCCGAATCTTCAAATTATCAATCACCCCAATATATCCGGATAATGCTGCCGAATCAAAGGAAGCCCTTCAAACAGCGCCGGAAATTTTTGAAAATAGGTCTTGATGCGGTAGCGCAGGTTGTCAATATTGTCTAATCCGACCTTTTCTGCCACGGTTTGCTTGCGGGTCGTTACGCCGAAGGCATCTTCGATGTGGCGCAGCAGCATAAGGGCTTGTTGTTCTTCAATGGAATGGGCGCGGGAAGGAATGTACTCGCGCACATCGTCGGGCAGGCAACTGACATCCACAAGGGATTTGCCTTCGATGCGGCGTTTGGTGGCCATAAATTTTACGGCGTTGCGCAGCGCCCGGATGTTGCCCGACCAGTTGTAGTGCATGAGTTTCTCTAATGCTTCGGGCGTAAAAATGGTTTTCAACGGCCCACCGGCGTAGTATTCCAGCAGCAAGGTGATGTCGTCCTTGCGTTCGCGTAAAGGGGGAATGGAAATGGTCCAGGCTGCAATGCGGTGGTAGAGATCCTCCCTAAAATTGCCTTTGGCAACCTCGTCTTTAAGGTTGCGGTTGGTGGCGGCGATGATTTGCACGTCCAATTGGATGTCTTTGCTGCTGCCAACGGGGCGGATGATGCGGTCTTCCAGGAAGCGCAGGAGTTTGACCTGGATATTGGGGTCAATTTCCCCGATTTCATCCAGCAGGAGAATCCCGCCCTGGGCTTGTGCAAAAATACCTTCTGCATCGCGGTCGGCGCCGGTAAAGGAGCCTTTCACGTGGCCGAAGAGGGTACTTTCCAGCAGGGTCTTTTGAACAGTAGTCAGGTTGATGGCCTGAAAAGGTTTGTCTTTGCGGGGGCCCTGGTTGTGCAGGTAGCGCGCGGCCACCTCTTTCCCCACTCCGGTTTCGCCGGTCAGGAGTACGGTGATTTCCGGTTCTTCAGACAGGGCGTCGAGCAGGCGTTTGATTTCCATAATTTTGGACGACTGCCCGATGAAGGTATAAGGGGCTTCGGCTGGAATGCCCTCTTTTCCGGTTTTGGCGTCCGTTTGCTTAAGCGCAGGAACAGGCGTTTCGTCTGGGGCGCGCTCAATGGCTTTTTTGAATTTGCGATCCCAGGTATCGTAATTGAATTTCCCTTTGTACAGAAAATTAGTGGCGCCGAGGTTGATGGCTTCCAACGCTGTTTCAGCATCGTTGTCTTTGGTCACGACGATTACCGGCAAGCCCGGGGAAAGGTATTTTGCTTTTTCAATGAGAGATAAACCAATGCGTTCGCCGCTGTCCTCATCCAAAACCAGATCGAGCAACAAAAGATCGTATTGGGTTTCGCCTAATTTTTTTTCCAGTTCCGGAATGGTTCGGGCGCCGTCAAAAATGTAATGCTGCCGGAAAGTAGCACGCATTTCCTGGTGAAACTCAACCTGATCGTCTAACAAAAGAACCTGATAATTTTTTACAAGCATGATTGCCGCACTTTCAATAACAATTTGTGGATACTGTGTAGCAGGTTCAATAGTGTTTGGTCTTGATACAGCCGCTCGTCTGCGCAAATTTGCAGCATGTAATTCCGATCGGCTTCAGCGATGAGCCTATCCGTTTTTTGCAGCACAGGGGCCACAGGCAGGCAAAGCAACAACGCGTAATAATTATTCCATCTGTTTTTTAACTCCGACCAACGGAGGGGCAGCTTGTTTAAAAAATCCGCTTTCACGGCTTCAAATGGAGCGCCATATCGTTGAGCGGCAGATTCCGCCATTCCCAAAAGGCGGGTAATATCGCTTAACACGTCAAATATACTTTCTTTTCCATGCCCGTCAAAGAAGCGGACAAGTTTGTCGTGCAAAGGCAACCCTTCTGTATCAACAACCTGTGTCGGGAGTGCGCTGTCCGGATGCAGAAAAAAAGCGGACAAACTGCCGGGC
>JALHRK010000100.1 GCA_022841505.1 Saprospiraceae bacterium
CACCGACTCTGCGGCAGGCGCCACTGCTTTTTCGTGCGGGGTAAAAACCTACAACGGCGCCATCGGCGTAGACAAAGACGCCGCTCCTGTGCCCACCATTCTGGAAGAAGCGGAGGGCAAAGGGCTGGCAACGGGCATGGTGGCCACCTCCGCCATCACCCACGCCACCCCGGCGTCGTTCATTGCTCATGTGCGTTCCCGGGATCAATACGAAGACATCGCCGCCGATTTTATGAAAACTGAAATTGATTTATTCATTGGCGGCGGACGTCAATATTTTGAACGCCGCAAAAGCGACGACCGCAACCTATGGCAGGAATTAGAGGCAAAAAATTACCTGGTCAGCGCTTTGGCCAAAGAGGATTTAGACAAAGTTGTTCTTGATTTTAGCAAAAATTTTGCTTTTTTCACTGCCGAAGGCGAACCTGTTCCTGCTTCCGCCGGCCGCGATTACCTCCCCCTTGCTTCCCGCTTAGCCTCGGTGTTTTTGAACCAACGCAGCAAAGGCAAAGGGTTTTTCCTGATGATCGAAGGCTCCCAAATAGACTGGGGTGGTCACGCCAACGACTCGAAATACATCATAGACGAGATGATTGATTTCGACAAAGCCATTGGCGCCGTACTGGATTTTGCAGCAGAAGACGGCAATACCTTAGTCATTGTCACCGCCGACCACGAAGCCGGCGGTTATGCCATCATGCTGGGCTCCTCCATGGACAGCATCGTGCCGGGCTTCACTACGAACGGCCATACAGGCACCATGATCCCCGTTTTTGCCTACGGCCCGGGCTCGGAATTATTCGGCGGCATGTATGAAAATACGGCGATTTACAGGAAGATGCGGGCTGCGTTGAATTTTTGATGCGGTAATTGTAAAGAGGCAAGGTGCAAGTAGGCAAATTGGCAAGCTTGCCTACTTGTACCTTGCCAATTTGCCCTTTGCCCTTTGCCTCTTGCCAATTTGCCCCTTGTCCCTTGCCTCTTGCACCTTGCCAATTTGCCCCTTACTGCTTCAAAAACCGCCGGTACCTGACAGACCTTCCGTCCTGTTGCCTCAGTACATACGCGCCAGGCGCCAAATCGCCAACTTCCAGCGTCGTGCCGGTGGCGCCGGCGGGTATAGCAACGCTTTGCACCAGGCGACCATTGGCATCCACAACATACAGTGCAGCGTCTTCTGAACCGGTTGCTGGCCATTGTACAAAAAGTTGCCCGGAGGCTGGATTCGGCGCTGCCTCCAATTCGCCCGTATCGGCGTTACCTGCGCGCACAACGACCAATTCCGAATAAGTTTCCCGGCCGTCAAAATCTACCTGGCGCAGGCGGTAATAATTCAGTCCCGGTTCGGGGCGTTCGTCCCAAAGCGAATAATTGCGAGGCTCCAACACGGTACCTGCGCCTGCCACCCGCCCGATTTCGACAAAAGAAAGGCCCGACTGGGGGGACGTCGAGCGTTCAATGGTCATGTAATCGTTGTTCAGTTCAGAAGCAGTGCGCCATTTCAGCAGCACGCGTTCGCCGATTAGGGTAGCGGTAAAATCAATCAATTCGATCGGAAGTGGGCTTTGCATCGAATTGACCTGGCCGCGCGATTGGCTGAGTTGCGGTTCCCACAAAAAATCGGAAGGGCAATTGCCTATCCCCACCGCCTGCATGGAGGTGCCTGATGCGAAGGTTTCAAATTCGCTGGGATTGCCGCCGTACTGGTCTATGCCTTGAGTGGAAGTCATACCCGCTGCAACGCCATCCTGCGCCACCATCGTTTGCCGGTAGCCAAACAATTGCACCACCGTTTGACTCACCCGGTTGTATAAGGCAATGGCGCCCGCGTTGTCCACCATATTGGGGGCAGCAAACCAAATGGCGCCGTATCCGTTGCTTTGATTTGGGAGGACGCCGGAAATTGGGAACGACATATACAACGTGCATTTCCCTGGCGAGGAGAATTGGTAAAAATACAGGTCATAGGGGTCAAGGGACGTTCCTGCCGGACCGAACAATTCAACGCCTTCATCCTGGTCTTCCCCCGTATTGTTGTAGTGCAATTCGTTGATAAAAACCACATCGTAGCCGCCCAGTTCCGTACACCCTTCGCGGGGTACCGCGTCGAGCGTAGTGCTGCCGGTCCAGCTATTTCCTTTACGGATGAAAAATTTGAAATAATAAACGGTTCCATTGTTCAGGCCGGTGACCGATACGCTGTTGCCGATGCCTTTAAATACCGGAAAGGCATCGGCTGCAAAGCCGGAGCCCAGTCCAAACTGAGCATTTGCGGTGTAAGCGGCGCCATTGCCGGAAGGCGTTTGTGCAATCGGCTGGGTGGAAGCCACCACCAGAACTTCGTCGTAACACAGCGGGTTGTCCCACATCAGGCTCGCGACGCTGCTGCCGGGCGAAACAATGGGTTTGCGCACGAGCGCGGGCGACTGGCAAAGCGTCGCCTGAAAGCCGGTAGCCGGAGCCGATTGCTTGTAACAGAGGTCGGCGTTGTTGCGCTCAAAAACAGCGACATAGTACGTTTGTCCGTCCGTTAGTCCGGTGACCGTGACGCTGCTTCCGGCGCCTTCGTACACGACAAAAGCCTCGTTGCGAAGCAGGCTGCCCTGGCCATAAATAGGGTTGGGGGTGTAGGTTTCGCCGTTGCAGGGGGCGGCATTGACCGGCGCGCCGGCGCATACCGCAACAAGCCGGCTGTCGCCGCTGCCCCCGCTGAAATTGATCTGAAAACTGTTGACGGTCAGGTTGCTGAAGCTGACTGTGCCGGATGTGGCAGGCGGGGAGCAGGCGCTGAGGACACTGCCGCGCACTTCAAGCGTGTTGGCTGCAATTTGCCAGCTCCCCGTTTCTGATTCAGCGTTGTAGCCATAAAACCGAAAACAAATGGGGGCACCGTTGCAGGCGTCCAGGTTCAATCCGCTTAATCCGTGGTTGCGGGTGTTGATGTCGTCGGGCACCAGAACCGAATCCAGGCGGGCTGCTGTGGCAAACCCGTCGTTCGACCAATAAATTTCAAAAGCGCGGATGCCGTCAGCGCTGCGCCGTTCAGAAAATAACAGATCGGTGATGCTCAGGGTAATTCCAGCTTCGGGGACCAGACAAACCTCATAGTAATCAACGCTTTCTTTGCGAAGGGCTGTTGGCCAGCCTGTGGTAGCCGCCCCTGCCGGAGTGAAATTAATGGAGCTGATGCCATTGGCCCTGGCCAGCGGCCCTGCGGCGATGGAAGCCGCTACATTCGTGGGATTTTTCATGCTGATGGGGTCTGCGGGCCATTTTGCCAATACCTGACCGTCGCACACGGGGGTATAGGCCAGCAGGCATGCCGCCAGCATGGTGTAATACGTTTTTCTCATAGTATGTTTATTAAAAATTAGTATGTCCCAAATACCGTAATTGCTGTCCCGGGCATACAAAACCCAAAACAACTTTTGCCCGCTTCCATACACGATGCAAACGGGGCTTTAGAAACATAGTCTTATGTTTCCTAACTGCAATCTTAATTCAAAAGGGCAATACGATAGATAGAAACAATGCGAAGTTCACCTTAACAGGTAAAAAAGAGGGGGGAGGGTTTGGTGTGAAAACTCATGTACTTAGGGCGTATAAAACGCTCTGTGCAAATATAAGGTAAAAACAGGACTTGTGTAAAAAAAGTTGTACAAAGTTTTCAGGAATATTGATCGCGTTTATTTTTAAACCTTGCACCGTTAGGTGCGAAGCCGATTTTGTCATGCTGAGCGCTGCCAATCAAGGGAATATCCTGCAGGCCATGCATGAAACCAGGCAGCGCGAAGCATAAACCGAAAACGGAGTCGCCCATGTTGAGGCAACTCCGTTCCGGTTATCAATTCACACTTACTTATTTGAATGGGCGAAACGCTTAATGCCGCTGTGTCTCCATTTTCAGGATGGCAGTTCGGGTAACTAAGTAGTTTTCCTGAACTTTGCGGATAACTTCCTGCCGGAAAGTCTGGTCGCCGAAGAGTTTTTTCAGGCCGGGGTGCTGCTCAATGTTCATGCCTCTGGCGCGGTAGGTATCTTCCAGCAGCAAAATGGCTTCTTCCACCTGCGTTGCATCGAAAGCTACCGGAAGACTTGCCTGCGCAATCCCGGTTTCAACCGGAAGGGTGGGAGTGACCTCAGGCACGTAAGGTTTGCCTGATTCCAGGGCTGCCAGGCGCTGTTCTAAGGAAACGAATGCTTTTTCTAAGGCTTCGATTTTTTCCTGCTGTTCCTTCACCAACCGGGCAACATCGTTTGTATTCAATCCAATAGCGAGATTAACGACGGACAACTTGCTGCCCGCCGGTGATGCCGACCAGGCGATTCCTACAATTTCGCTGTATTGATCCGGGCGGATAGCGGCGGATGAAACCCCAATTCCCGTTCCGTCATTTTGCCCGGAAGGCAGGATATAATCTCCAATGTTTACCTGGCCCCGGACCTTTACCGGAATCTGGCCCATAAATGCCACTTTTTCGTAGCGGTTTTCTTCGTTGGCATTTGGCATATTGCCCAGCACGGCAGGGTTGGTCGAAATGACCAGCAGCTGAGATACGCCCGAAGTTTTTTTGCTGATTTTGCCACCTGTTACGCCCACAATGTCGCCGGGAAGCATCCGCTCTTCAACATTAGTGCGCTCCAGCCATTCTGCATAATCGGCAGAACCGGATTGGTAGGTTACGCCTACGTTTGCAAAAGCAAAAGCCTGATAAGCAGCTTCATTGGCGATGGCCAATACTTCTTCCGCAATGGCGATGGCCACAACAGAAGGCTCTGGCGGACAGGCTACGGCGCCAACGCCCGCGCAAGCATTTGGGAGTGCTGACAAGCCGATGTTCACTCCGGCTGCTACAATTTCCGCCGCGTAGATGGAGGTTTCAAAAATGTACTCCGGTTCGCTGGCAACTTCGCCGGACGTTTGCCCTTCGATGCGGCCCCGGGCGCTGTTGCCGCTGTCGAAAAATGTGATGAAGTTGTTGTCTCCATCCGGCGTACCGGCATTTACCTTGATGGCAATACCCTGGTCGCTGCCCTGCACCCGAAGCGGATAAGCGCTGTAGCTGCCATCGCCGCCGCCAACGTTGGCATTAATGGTGACCTGGCCGTTAGCCGCTAACGTGCTGTTGAGGGTCGTAGCGCCGGAAACCGTCAGGGTACTTCCAAGTGTGGTAGCGCCATCTGCGCCAAGCGTGCCGGTCACTTTCGTATCACCTCCAATGTTGACGTTTTTTTCGACGCCAACGCCGCCTTCTACTACGAGGGCGCCATTGTCTTTATTGGTTGATTGGGTGGTATTGGCGATGGTGAGGATGCCACCGATGTCTAAGGTGCCGTTAAGGACGGTATTGCCGCCAACATTCAGATTCTTTTCAATACCAATGCCGCCTTCGATGACCACAGCCCCGTTGTCTTTGTTCGTAGATTCGGTTGTATTGGTGAAATGGACAAGGCCGTCAACATTGAGGTTTCGGTCAATATCCGCGTCCCGGCCAACGTGCAGATCCTGATCCACATTGGCATTGTTGTTGACATCCAGGTCGTTGCCGACATTGACGTTGCGGCCTATGTTGGCATCCCTGCCCACGTTGATGTCTACCGAAACAAAGAGCGAGCCGGTTATTAAAATATCGCCATCGGCGGTGATGCGCATGCGCTCGATGTCATTGGTTCTAAAGATAAAATCTTCGTGAATGGTGGTGCCGATGAAATGGCAGTCTTCGCGCACATTGGCATTGCCTTTGGTGGTCCAGAAGGGTAGGCCCGTGTGCTGACAGCTCGCTTTTTCCTGACCTTCTTCTTCCAGAATGAGATCACTTGCGGAGCCGGCGTGGAAAGCATAAGGTACGGCCATCAGCTGGCTGGCATTGATGGTGGAAAAATTATTTCCGCCGGTTTCGTCTAATGCCAGTTCCATCCAAACGTTCATGGTGCTCCAGGGAACCTGTTTAAAATCGCCGCCTATGATTTCGCCTTTGCCGACCACCAGGCTGAAAAGCCCCAGGTCGTTGGTGCGTATGCGGTGAATTTCCGTGTAGGCACGCTTGCCCCCGGTTTCTCCGGCGTAGAGGCTGATTTGCAGACTGATGTCTTTGTTGGTTAAAACCTGCCCTTTTGCGTCGCGGGCTACAGCCTGGTAATTGATACCAAGTGGCGCGTTTTGGGCAAAGCTCGCCGATGCAAACAGGAGCAGCAGCATGAGTAAGCGGTTTCTGAATTTCATAATGCAAATTTTTGAAATGATGAAATTACAATAGGGATGACCTGCGAAGGCAGAAAATCATGGTATAAACCAAGTTATATACACCTAAAAAAACAGTGTTGAGTTATTACATACTGTGTGAAAAAGGCAACTGCCTGGAGTCTGCCATTAGATCAATCTATGCGTTGGGAGGAGAGAGCCCGGCATGCAGTCTGGGTAGTTGACTGGCATACTTAGACCCGGAATATGTTAGTCAAAGGTAATCAAAAAAAATATTACATCCAAGTTTTTTGTATTGTATAAAAAAACGGAGTTGCCAATAAAAGGCAACCCCGTTTTATAAGATTAGATTTCCAGTAATTTAGTCTTTAGCTGGTAATTTTTGATCGAAATTTCCCCAAAGGGTTTCGTAATTCGCTTCACGGCGCGCTTTTTTAATGCCCGCGATTGGGTCGTTGAAAAAAGCAGCTACTTCAGGAAGGGCCTTGAAATCAATACCTTGTGCTTCCATTTTTTTAACCAATTCCGCATAAAAAGCGTTCAAACGGGGTGCGTGCCCGTCAATAAAGCGGTCAAATTCCGGATCCGTCATGGTTTTGCCAAGACGCGTTTGGTTTTGTGCTGCTGCTGCGGGCGGTGTTTGCGGTGTTATGACTGCAGGGGCGTTGGCCGTTGGCAAAGCGCCTTTCCCTTCCAGGTACGCCAGAATTCCGGTTACCTGCTGGTTGAGTTGAGCGATCTGTTGTTGCTGTTCCTGCATTTTCCGGGCAAGGTCATTGCTGTTGATGCCAACAGCAACATTCACATAGCTGCCAGGCTTATCAGCCACTGCTTGCCAGGCCACACCAACTACGCGTGGATAATCTTCTATTTTCATGTTCGCAGGGTGTATGCCTATTGCGAACCCGTCGTTATTCCCGGAAGGAATGAGGTAATCGCCAATGGCCACTACACCGACAACCCGAACGGGTACCTGACCCATAAAAGCAATTTTTTCGTAATTTGCCTGTTCCCCTGGTGCTGGCATATTGCCCAAGACGATCGGGCTTTTGGAGACCACCATGAAATGGTCAGCTGCTTCCGTGTTGAGTGAAACAAGACCGCCTTTAACGCCGACAACCTGACCAAACTGAAGGTCTCTTTCCTGGTCGGCTCGTTGTAGCCATTCGGCATAGTCGCCGGAGCCGGATTCGTAAGCAACGCCGACATTCCCTTCTACATCTGCGATATAACCGTCTCTCTGGATGATGATTCCGGCCAGTTCTATGCTGGATGCAGCAACCTGTGCGCCAATTGCAACGCCTTCAGGAATACCGATAACCGTTGCAGATGCTGCTACAGCTTCCGCCCCAAGTCCAATAATATCCGCCGTAAAACCAGCGATGCTCAAAGCGAACAAAGTGGTTTCTCTATCGTATTCGCTGCTGCCTTGTAATTCGCTCAATGTCTGTCCTTCAATTCTGCCCTGAATGCCATTAGCATCAGAGAAAGTAACAAAATTATTAGCATTGCTCCGCGAGCCGTCAACATTGATCCAAACGCCCTGATTGCTGCCTTGTACCACAAGCGGGTAGGGCGCACTGGAGCCATCGCCGCCACTCAATCCTAGTCCGTTAACCGTCAGTTTTGTAGAAATATTGGCACTGGTAGAGACACTGAGGGTGCTTGTGGAGGTATTGCCCGTGATGGTTGCATTGGCGCCGACGGTAATGCTACCGCCAACCGAGCTATTGCCTGTTACTGCGCTGCTGCCGCCAACATTCAGGTTTTTTTCGATGCCTACGCCGCCTTCTACGACAACTGCGCCATTGTCTTTGGTGGTGGACTGCGTCGTATTATTGAATGTAGCGAGGCCGTTTACGCCCAGCGTACCGCCAACGGTGCTGTTACCCGTTACGCCGCTGTTGCCGCCAACATTGAGGTTCTTCTCAATGCCTGCGCCGCCTTCAACGACAAGCGCGCCATCGTCTTTGGTGGTAGACTGGGTGGTATTGGTTACTGTGAGTACGCCGCCAACGGCTAAAGTACCCCCCAGGGAAGTATTGCCGCCAACGTTGAGATTTTTTTCAACGCCTACGCCGCCTTCAACGATAACCGCGCCATCGTCTTTCGTGATTGACTGAGTGGTATTGTTAAATCGGGCAATGCCACCTACGGTCAGATCGAAGTCTATATTGGCGTTGTTGTTCACGTCCAAATTCCGGCCAATGTTGACATCCCGGCCAACATTTACATCCACGCCGACATTTAGGGTATTGTTTATGAAAATATTACCCGCTGCGGTGATGCGCATGCGTTCGAGGTTGGTGGTTTTGATCACCAAATCCTTTGCATCAAGTGTGCCAAGGAAGTGGGGGCCCGGCGTGGTCAGTTCATTGCCGTTGGCTTTCCAGAAAGCGGCAGTTTTTTCTGTGCCGTCGTCATTTTGGCCATTCGCCAGGTTGGTTGCTGTTGCAGCATGAAACGCATACGGTACGGCCATGAGCTGGCTGGCGTTGATCGTTTTAAAATCATTGCCGCCTGTTTCGTCTAAGGCAATTTCCATCCACACGTTCATGGTGCTCCAGGGCACCTGGAGGAAATCGCCGCTGGTGACCGTTCCTTTTCCAACCACGAGGCTGAAGAGGCCCAAATCGTTGGTTTTGATGCGGTGGATTTCGCTGTAAGCGCCTTTGCCGCTGCTTTCGCCTGCGAAAAGGCTGATTTGCAGGCTAATGGTTTTGTTGGTCAAAACCTGGCCTTTTTCGTTGCGCGCCACTGCCTGGTAGTTGATCCCGGAAGGCGCATTTTGAGCAAAGATTGCCACAGAAAAGAGCAGCAACAATGCGGTGAACAGAGGTCTGAAATTCATAGTGTAAGTTTTGTCTGATTATTGAATTTTGATGACTTTGAAGGTTTGCATCTGTTTGGAGTCGTGGGCTACAATGCGCATCCAGTACGTTCCGGCAGGATGCGCGCTCATATTCCATTCCGAGGTGGCAACACCCGGGGTAATCTGTCCGGATTGAACGAGTTGCCCCGTTGCATCAAATACCGAAACAGTGGAAGCGCTCCGGCTCCAGGTTTCGGGAATTTGAATAGACAACAGCGTGCTTACCGGGTTGGGAGCAATGGTGATGGATTCTGTAACAGCAGCGTCGTTCCGATTGGCCTCCACGCGCAGGAATTCGGGTTGGTGAAACCCTTCTGTGAGAAATCCGGAAGGGGTGGACAGGGTGGCGACGGCAACTTCGCCCAAAGTCCAGTCGAGGCTGACTTTGCCACTGTGGCTGCTACTGCCCGAACTGGCCAATACCGATGGTGATAATCCGCCTTGTGCTGCTGCGCTAAAATTGAGCGCCAGCGCCACAACCAGCAAATGAAGATTGCATTTCATAGAACCTGGTGTTTTATGGTGAAGAAATAGGAATTCAATGACAACGTGGTCTTGAACAGGGTTCCCAAAAGCACCAAGCCTGACTGCGGAATAGCAATAGGGTTTGAGGAAATTAAGTGCTGCTCCCCGCTCACGTGCGGGTATGCGTTTAGCGTCCGAGGGTTGAGATAAAGTTTGCGTCTATGGTATGAGTAGACTTTTTAGCTGCCGGATTTGATCGAGAGGAGTTGCCTGGAAGTGAATCGCGATGGTATGACACACGTCGCCTGACAGGAAAGTAAGCACTACTAAAGTGGAAAGGTATACAAGAAACGGGACACTTGTACATAAATTTGACTTTATTCTACATTTCGGGATAAATCCTTACTTTTAGGCTACCGGAGCTGAATAATATGTGGAAAAGTCTTGTTACCATTAGTTGCCTGTTTTTGACGCTGGCGCTCTGCGGTCAGGTGACGTTTCTATTGGAACAAACGCCTGCCAATACGCCTCCTTTAGATACGCTTTTTCTTGCCGGTTCGATGAACAACTGGGATGCAGGAAACAAGGAGTACCAGTTTCGCCGCGACAGCGCAGGGCGTTATTTTTTCACCCTGTACGATACGGCTCTTGAGGCGTTTGAGTATAAAATCACGCGCGGCGTCTGGGCAACGGTAGAAACGGATTCCATCGGTGGATTCATTGAAAATCGCCTTTATGCCGGCGGAAAAAAAGGCGACACCATTCGGTTGAAAATTCCGACCTGGGATGATTTACCCATTAACCCCAAGTTTGGCTGGCTCCGGATTCGGGTGGATCGCCTGCCCAAAAACACGCCGCCCGACGCTTCCATTTACGCCGTGGGCGGATTCAACAGCTGGCATCCGAACGACCCCGGCTACCTCCTTAAAAAACAACCCGACGGGACGTTTGAAGTGGCCATCCCCTTAATGTCGGATACGACCTTTTACAAATTTACCCGGGGCGGCTGGGAAACCATCGAAGGTCGCCGCAATGGCCGTGCGCGTGTCAACCGGCAATTCATTATGCACAACGACACCGCCAGAAATGTAACGCTGCAAATTGAATCCTGGGAAGACTTAGCCGGCAATCCGATCAATCTCTACACTTTTTTTTTGCTGCTGGCAGCCATTCAAGGATTCCTGCTCATTTTAGCCATCAATTCTTTGCAAAACAACAACCGCGCAGCCAATCGAACGCTTTCTGTCTTGCTGCTCTTGTTGTCGTTTGCTCTAGCGGGACGGGTCTCTACTTATGACCGCGAGATTTTCAATTGGTTGCCAGGCTTGTTGTTGCTTCCAGACTTTATCTATTTCCTTTACGCGCCCATTTTTTTGCTGTACATCAATCGTCTGTTGCGCCTGCCCTCCCGTCAAAATTTTGGCATCAGTTGGTGGCATTTTGTCCCTTTTCTCCTACACATAGCCGTTTACACGCCTTTTATGGTGATGCCCAAAGCGACGTTCATTGCCGAAGTGGTCAACCAAAACTTAAAGCCTTTTTTTGTCGGGGCGGCTGGACTGGGTCTGATTTTTAATACAATTTACTGGTTTGTATGCCGCCGGGCCATCCGGCAATATGAACAGGAAACCGGCGAAAAACATGCCTTTGAGCCCAACCTCGCGTTCCTTCAGGTGGTGATGTGGCTCAAAGCCATTTGCATTCTGATTTGGGCGACAAGCTTCTTTTTTGGCATAGCAGGGTTTCTGTTTGAAAAAGACCTGAGCTTTTTGACGGATACCGCTACCGATACTTTGTGGATGGCGTTTGCGTTTACGGCTTTTATCCTCGGTTATTACACCATGCGGCAACCTGAAATTTTCAAATTGCCCCCGGTAGATGCAGCGCCAACGGAGCAAATTCAGGAGGAACAGGAAAAAGCTGCCTCAATGAGCGCCGAAGAAATGACGGTGATTAAAAAAAGTCTGGAACAGGTCATGAAAAACAACCAGCCTTACCGCAATCCGGGCCTGAGCCTCACCGACCTGGCAGAAATGACCGGAACCAGCCCCCACTCGCTCTCCCGGGTGGTGAACGAGGGCTATGGCATGAATTTTAACGACTTCATCAATGCTTACCGGGTAGAAGAATTCAAACGCCTGGTTCAATTGGAGGAATACCGCAATCAAACCCTCTTAGCCATCGCCTTTGCGGTTGGTTTCAACTCCAAATCTGCTTTCAACCGCTCCTTCAAAAAATTGGAAGATTGCACGCCGAGGGAGTACTTGAAAGGTGTGATGTAAGATGCAAATAAGCAAGTTGGCAAGGGGCAAGTTGGCAAGTTTGCAAACACGTGCCAACTTGCATCTTGCTCATTTGCCCTTTGCCAATTTGCCCCTTGCCTCTTGCGAAAAAGTGTCATTTCATAATTTGCGCCCTATACTCCGCGCTTTTTATGTCCTACATTATAATCTGAAGCGACCGGAACCGGATTTCGCCCTAATCTTGCACCACGATTACTACTACAACACATCCGTCCTAATCAAAACAAAAACCGGTCATGAAGCAATTAACGGTCTACTTATTTGCCTTAACATTTTTGTTCTCTGCCTGCACGCAGGATTTTTTGGGAACCAATGACAGCCCTGCCTTAGCTGCCGAAAAAGAAATCAATATTGTACACGTTACCAACCACAGTGGCGCTCCTTTTTCTACCGAAACCAACCGTTCCGAATCAGAACTCGATTCCCGCACCTACACCGGCAACCCCGGCGGCGGGGTGATGATGCAGGCATTTTACTGGGATCCTCCTGCTGGCGGCACCTGGTGGAATACCGTGCAGACAAAAGTGGATGCCTGGTCGAGCGCAGGAATGGACGCGATCTGGTTGCCCCCGGTATCCAAAGCGCAGGCAGGCGCCAATTCAATGGGCTACGACCCAACTGATTATTTCGACCTGGGGGAATACAACCAAAACGGAACCGTCGAAACCCGTTTCGGATCGAAAACAGAATTGACCAGCCTCATTAATGCCGCGCATACCGAAAACATGAAGGTGTATGCGGATATCGTCCTCAACCACAACAGCGGTGGTGCGCTGGAAAACAATCAATATACCGGCGGACAAACGTGGACCAATTTCACGGGCGTCGCTTCCGGCAAATTTTTGCGTACCCAGCACGATTTTCACCCCAACTGGGTGCAGAACAACGACGAAGGCTACTTCGGCGGCTTTCCCGATTTGTGCCATGCGGTTCCTTTTGTGCAGGATTGGTTGTACAATAGGTCTGACGGGGTAGGCAAGTATTATAAAAATACAATCGGTTTTGATGGCTGGCGTTTCGATTATGTAAAAGGTTTCTCCCCTTCGGTAGTCAACGCATGGAACAGCAACGTTGGCGGCTTTTCAGTAGGCGAACTCTGGGATTCCAATGTAGACTACCTGAATTGGTGGGCCAATCAGGCCAATAGCAGCGTTTTTGATTTTGCCTGCTATTACAAAATGAACGATGCCTTTGACGGAAACAACCTGAGCGTGTTGTACGACGACATGATGTGGAAACGGAATCCTTACAAAGCCGTAACCTTCGTCGCCAACCACGACACCGACGAAATCTGGAACAAAATGCTGGCGTATGCCTATATCCTGACCCACGAGGGTTACCCCACCATTTTTTACCGCGACTACGAAGAATGGTTAGATAAAAATAAATTGAACAACCTGATCTGGATCCACAACAACAAAGCGTCAGGAACTACATCTATTCTCTATGCCGACAACGATGAATACGTGGCCAGAAGAAACGGCTACAACGGCCCTGGTTTGATCGTATACCTGAACAACTCCAATTCCTGGTTAGAGCGGTGGGTGCCGACCAACTGGAACAATACCCAAATCAAAGATTTTACGGGTCACTCCAACTGGTACCCGACCACGCAAGGCGGCGGCTGGGTGAAGATTCAGTGTCCGCCTAAGAGCTACACGGTTTGGTCCCCAAACATTTGAAAAAAGAATTTTAATTTTTAGGTAACAAGACTGTATACAGTGCCGGAGCGCCAACATGGGTTCCGGCATTTTTTATTTATTGATGATAGATGATTGATAAATGGTGATTGATGATGTGTCAATGCCATATCATTGGATGTCTTTGGGGTCGTGTCGTGCCCATCATCAATCATCAATCATGTATTCATCAATCATCAATAAAAAAACGGGGCGACACCTTTCGGCATCGCCCCGCTATTTTCAGTTCTGATGATACAGTATCGTTCTTGAGGACTACGGCCTCATGATCAGCAATTTGCGACGTACAGTTTCTTTTCCAACCTGGATAGCAACAAAATAAGTACCTGTTGCCAATTGGTCAAGGTTCAATTCTACCGTGTTAGCACCCGAGTACAGTTCTGTTTCCATCGTGCGCACTGCGCGGCCCATGTTGTCGAAGATGTTCACGCGGGCAATCGCTTCTTCCGGTGCATTGATCTTAACTGATACATTGGTGTTCGCTACCGGGTTAGGGAAGAGTTCGCCAACGTTCAATTCATTAGAAACCGTTTGGGTTTCGAAAGCTTCTGCCAACTCGTTATCCTGACCAACCAAGGTAGATACACAGGTTGCAGACAACACATAAGAGCCCGTAGCGGTACCAAAACCAGTTACATAAATCAGGTAAGTTACACCGCCCGTAGCTGTAAAGGTCACCGTAGAACGCAGACCGGAGAACGTGCAGGTAGCATCGTCGTTACCGACGAGGCAAGATAAGTTGCCGCAAGTGCCCGTGAATACACCCAATTTGGTGTCAAAGCCTGTTGCATTGCAAGTCGTCAAGGTCACAACCTGAGAAGTAGCAGATGTGAACGTATGCCACTTACCAGGAGCTGTGTTTAAAGCAGTCGTGCAGGTTCCAAGTGCAGGAAGCGTCGTGCCGCCAACCGTTGTGCCGCTTACCGAGCCGCCGCAAGTAATTGCCGTTGCTGCTGCACAGTCAGGTCCGCCGTTCGGGCCAGAGCAGGAAGAACAGGTAACCGTTGTAGTGCGGCAACCCGATGCCAGGGTATTGCAAGCACTGCTGAGGCTGATGTGCAGGAAGAGCGGGCCGTTAGCCGTTGCCGTTACTGTAAGTGGAGTCGTACCGCAGCCCAAAGCAGTGCCGCCTGAAGTACCCTGACGAACTGTGAGGAAGTCAGTACCTACAGAGCTGGTGAACGTGTAAGTGTTTCCTGCTACTGCGTTGTTGATGGTCGCAAACTCAGACGGGAAGTTACAAGTGGAAATCGTAACCGGAGCATTCGTAGTGCCCGCAGTTGCCGTTCCGAAGGAAGTCGTGTTCGTACAGTTGCAAACTGGAGCAGGAGGAGCAGCGCAGGTTACGTTCATCGTAAAGCTGCCAGTGTTCGTGCTGAAGCCCGTTACCAGAATGAGGTAAGTGGTTCCGGCAGTAGAAGAGAACGTTACCACCGACTGGAGGCCGGGATCGCAGGTGTCGTCATCGCCCGTAACGCAAGTCAAAGCGCCGCAAGTGCCGGTAAATACGCCAAGCTTGGTGTCGTAGCCAGAACCGCAAAGGCTTACGGTAATCATACCACCGTTGCCCACTACGCGGTACCAGACGCCGCCGGCAGTGTTTAAAGTAAATCCGCCGCAAGAACCTACCGCATCAGCCGTAGAACCAACCGTAGAGCCGGTAGTCGTAGAGCCGCAAGCGACCAGGATGGAGTTTGCACAAGCATCGTTTGGCGGAGGTGCGACCGCACAGGTAACCGACAGCGAAAACGCGCCGGAAGCAGATACCGTGCCAGCTACCAGAATGCGGTAAACCGTACCGAAAACTGAGTTGAAGGTCACCGTAGACTTACGCCCAGCCGGGTAAGCGCCGCCGGAAGTACAAGCGCCGTCGTTGTTGTTCGCAGCTACACAAGTCAGTGCAGTACAAGCGCCCGTGTAAACGGAGATCTGCGTGTCGAAAAGAGTAGCCGTGCTACAGGTAGACAGCGTAATTGCTCCACCGGTGCCGGTGATCGTGTACCATACGCCCTTACCTTGAGGAGCGATGCCCGTACATAAAGGCGCTACATCGTTTGTCGCAGTAGCGGTGTTGCCGGTCACTGTTTGACCGCAAGAGAGGGCAATGGCGTTAGCGCAAGCGTCATTAGCTGGTTGCGCGTACGCAAAGTTCAGCGAAAAGACAGCCAGTGCAGCTAAAACCAGAGCCTTACCAGAGTTAAGTACTTTCATTCGAAATAAATTTTTATAGTGTGAGATAAATTAACACCAAACCTTTCAGTCCGGGACATAATACCGGCTGTTGAATAACTGTTCAACTCAAAAAGGGGGGGCCGGAAACCGGCATGCTACGCGAAAAAATTGCTTCACGCAGCGGGAGGATTTGTTATTAGTGTCGTCTTCGAAGTGTCATACTTAAGGTAGAGCCGGGTACTCAAACACCGAAGACCGCACATGATTGAGCGGGTTGTTTGTTCTGATGGTGTTTGTATGCCATGCCATACATCTGTTTTCCTCTTGCGTTTTGGGATGATGAGCATAAAAGTAGTTCATGCTGTTGTAAAAAGCAAAATATTTTTCAACTCATTTTTAAAAATTTAATATAACTAAGGAATCTGCTGCTTCCTTTTTATTTTTCAAAAAACAGCGGCTTTTTTTTGAACTTTTTACGCAATAGCTTCCGTAGAGCAGCTTACGGGATAGCTTTCAAAAAGTTTCATGTTGCCACAACTTTTACTTCACGCTATCGGTGCATCATTGTAAAAAGGGATGTGATAGCCGCCTTATAGCACGAAAAAGTTTGCTATTTACGTTGTTATCAAGGTGCATACTTAAAACGGCACTGAGTAGTTTTGCACTTTAGATCGGTTCATTGTCCTGGTTCGTTCCAGTAGCAAGTCTTACGGAGCGGCCTTCAAAAAGTTTCACATGGTTTCAAATATTTTTTCAGGACTCTGCTTATTGTTGCTTTCGGTGGGCTGTAAAGCCAAAGCGCCGCAAGATACGACCACGCAGGGGCAGATATCCACACATTGGATGGCCTTCAAATTTCCTTACGACCTGAACAGTCCGGCTGCGACCTGGTCTCTGCCGGATGAATTGCTGGAAATATCCGGCCTCAGCCTTTCTGCCGACGGCAATTCCCTCCTCGCAGTGCAGGATGAAACAGGAATCATCTACTGGATTGACAAGCGAACGGGCGCCGTGACCCGGAAATCGGAATTTTGGAAAGAAGGAGATTACGAAGGGATTGAGACAACGCCCGAAGCCATTTATGTGGTGAAAGGGACGGGCACCCTTTACGAAATCCGGCATGCGGGCGAAAGCAATCAGGCTGTGGAAAAATTCAATACGTTTCTGAACACCACCACCGCCGATGTGGAAGGCCTGGGCTACGACGCCCTCAACAAGCGCCTGCTGCTGGCCTGCAAAGCCCCCGCCGGCGCTACCCCTGCCGAGGCTTTAGAACGAAACGTCTACGCTTTTTATCCCGAAACAAAAACGTTGTCTGAAACGCCGGTTTTCCAAATCCGCCAATCCGATGTGCAAGCCTGGCTGGCCGCATCCGCCAACGATCCGGCGACCGCTAAAATCGCGGAATATTTTTCCAAAGAAAAAAAAGAACCTTTCCCGTTCACCCCTTCTTCCATTGCCGTTCATCCCCTGACCGGCCATATCTATATGGCTTCTTCCGGGGGCAAAATGCTTTTTGTCCTGGATGCTCAGGGCGCGCTCCTCCACATTGCAAAATTAGGAAAGGGCCTGCTGCCACAAATGGAAGGACTTTGTTTTGACAAAAATGGCGACCTTTATTTGAGTAGCGAAGGGAAGGAAGGGCCGGCGACGGTGGTGCGGTTTGGGTATAATGGTGGGCGGTAGGTGAAGTTGTTCGTTGTCAGTTGTTCGTTGTTCGTTAGAGCACGGTACTTTGGTGTTTTTAGATTTGATTGGAAACAAACGAACACCGATGGAGGATGCTACTCATCATCATATCCGTAAACTAACGAACAACGAACAACGCTCAACGAACAACCCTGATTA
>JALHRK010000101.1 GCA_022841505.1 Saprospiraceae bacterium
AAACTTTAATCTCGAACCCGTCCTGGATGATTTGTTGGTGAAATTGGAGCGAATCAACCGGGTCATCCGTTGTGCAAAGCGTTTCTACGTGCATCATCCGCAGCAGGTTGCGCACAGAATAGGCGGGTGTTTGCAAGTTTTCACTGCATTGGTTGTAAATGAAACCGGCAGTAGCGGGGGTGAGCAATTCATTTATGCCAAAGTATCGTTTCAATTCGAGATGCGTCCAGTGATACAGGGGATTGCGCAGTGTAAAGGGCACGGTGGCGGCCCATTTTTCAAACTTTTCAAAATCAGAACGGTTGCCGGTGCAATACGCTTCAGACACCCCATTGGCGCGCATTGCCCGCCATTTGTAATGATCGCCGCTTAACCACACCTCCGTCAGGTTTTGAAAAACCCGGTCTTCTGCTATTTCCTGCGGTGACAGGTGGTTGTGATAGTCTATGATGGGCATAGAACGGGCGTATTCAAAATACAAATGGCGGGCTGCTTCGCTTTGCAACAGGAAATTTTCGGATAAAAACGTAACCGGTTCGGTGTTTTTCTGGTAATTGCCCATCGCGGATTCAGTTCTGACCAGTTATTTTTTTACTTGATTTTGAATTGCTTTTGCAAAACATTGCCACTCGTTTTTCGTCCGATGCCCGGCTGTCCGCCGCCAATGCTGATGGTTGCTTTGCCTTTGGGCTGCCATAATTTGCCTTCCTGATTGACGATAGACAGTTCTTCGGGCGTGAGCGAAAAGGTCAGCGTTTTGCTTTCTCCGGCTTTCAGTGCAATGCGCTGAAACCCTTTTAAAGCCCTGATTGGCGCTTTTTCAGGCACGCCCGGGTGTGAAAGGTAGAGTTGCACCACTTCTTCACCGGCGAATTTGCCTGAGTTGGTCACGGTAACCGAAACGGGGATGTTTTTTCCGGCCTGAACGGAACTTGGGAGCTTCAGCTTGCTGTATTTAAACGTTGAATAACTCAAACCGTAGCCAAATGGATACAACGCTTCCCCTTTGAAATAGCGGTAGGTTCGGTTACTCATGTCGTAGCTTCTAAAATCCGGCAAATCAGCATCGCTTTTATAAAAAGTAACCGGCAAACGCCCCGCCGGATTGTAATCTCCAAACAGCACATCCGCCAGCGCTGTGCCGGCACTCTGTCCGCCGTACCAGGCATTAATTATGGCCGGAATATGAGCGTCTTCCCAGGGGATGGCAATTGCACTGCCCGTCATCATGACAAAAACAACCGGTTTTCCTGTTTTTTGCAATGCCTTCAGCAGTTCGGTCTGGGCATCCGGCAGCAGGATAGTGGTGCGATCGCCGCCGTTAAACCCTTTAAAGTTCACTTGCATTTCTTCGCCTTCCAATTGTGGCGAAATGCCTCCAACAAATACAATCGCATCAACATCGGATAACCTTTGAGCAAGGGCGGCAAAATCAACTTTTTCGAAGTTGCCTGCCCGGAGATGCACGCTTGCGGACCCGTCACCCTGCCAGTATTCCAAAACTAATTTGTAAATGGAATCTTTACGGGTTTTTAATGAATACACTTTGGGGCCCCAGCGATTTCGTTGCCAGGCATTCAGCACTTCCTGACCATTGATAAAAAACCGGTATCCGTCGTCGCCTTCTACTTCAAAGGTAATCTCACTGTCGGTTTGGGCTTTAAAATTGGAGGTATAGCGCGCTGAAAAATTGTTCGCCCTTAATGAACCTGATATTTCCTGCCCTTCCTGCCATCGGTTGGCGATCTGGCTTTCTGTCCTGACCGATACAGGGCTACCGGAAAGGTCTTTGTTGTTGAAATATTCCGCTTTAAACCCCTTTTGGTTTTCCCAACTGAATTGATCCGACAAATCGGCGTACCGCAGCAGGGTATCCCGGGTGAAATCAACGGCTTTTTCGTAGACGACTTCCACGCTGCTGCCCAATTTGTTTTTGATGCCTTCTAAGGCATTGACCACTTTGGAAGGTGTACCATTGTAATTACCCAAAACAGCAATCGAATTGTTGGCATTGGGCCCCACAACGGCAATTTTTTTGAGATTTTTACTCAAAGGAAGCGTGTTGTTTTCATTTTTCAGCAAGACGATGGCTTGTTGGGCCATTTTCAGGGCATGGGCTTTGTGTTCGGGCGCTTCCAGGGCACTTTCGGGCGTTTGTGCATATTTTACCCGGGATGCCGGATCGAACATCCCCAACCGCAGCCGGGTTTCAAAAAGGCGCCGCAGGGAGACATCTAATTGTGCTTCCTTGATCTTGCCCGTTTTTACGCCTTCTAAAAGGGCGTTGTACACGCCGGTCCCGCACTCCACATCGGTCCCGTGCATGACTGCATCTACGGCTGCACTCGTTGCATCGGGGTGGGTTTTGTGGTATTTGAAAAAATCGTCAATCGCCCAGCAGTCGCTGGTGACGTAACCGGTGAATTTCCATTGATCGCGCAAAATATCGTTCATCAGCGGGTCGCTGGCACAACAAGGCTGCCCATGGAAAGCATTGTAAGCGCACATTACCCCTTCCACGTTGGCCTTTGTGACCAATTCCCGAAAGGCCGGAAGGTAAGTGTCCCACAAATCATAAACCGACGGACTGAAATTGTCGGAATGCCGGGATGGTTCCGGGCCGCTGTGAACGGCAAAGTGTTTGGCGCATGCCGCCGCTTTCAGATATTTTGGATCATCGCCCTGCAAACCATAAACGAATGCCCGGCCCAGCATGGCTGTCAGGAAAGGGTCTTCTCCATAGGTTTCCTGGCCCCGGCCCCAGCGCGGATCGCGAAAAATATTGATGTTCGGAGTCCAGTAGGTCAGCCCAAGGTAGCGCTCGTTGTTTCTGCCCAAAGCCGTTGCTTTATTGAATACAACGCGGCCTTCCAACGCCGAAAAGTGCGCCATTTGTTGCAGTGAAAGCGTATCCCAGGTGGCGGCCATGCCAATTGCCTGCGGATAGGAAGTCACTTTGAAAGGCGTCCTCGCCACGCCGTGCAGCACTTCGTTCCACCAGTCATAAGCCGGAATGCCAAGTCTGGGAATTGCGACCGAGGCATTCAGCATTTGCGAAACTTTCTCTTCGAGGGTCAGGCGATTGACCACATCGGCTGCCCGATCCGCAACGGGAAGGTCTGGATTCCAAAAAGGAATTTGTTTGTATTCTTGCCCAAAAAGAGAGGAACTGAGTAATACCGCGAGGATGGGTAATGTTTTTTTCATGTGGCTGCTGCCTTTTTACTGATCCAATAATTGGTTTTCCCGTCGTGCTGTAACCCAGAGCTGTTAGCTTTTAAAAGCTAACAGCTCTAAACCACAACGCCGCTATCGGACTATAAAACCAAACCACTACTTATAAGCCTCAATCGTCTGAATACTTCCATCCGCGTTGTATTTCAGTTCGGTGACTTTTACATTCCGCAAATGGGTTTTGCCCGATAATTGCACATCGTGATAAAATAAATACCATTTTCCTTTGTATTCGACGATGGAATGGTGGCTTGTCCAACCCAGAACAGGTTTTAGCACGATGCCTTTGTAGGTGAAAGGCCCGTAGGGGTTATCCCCAATGGCATAACAAATATTATGGGTGTCACCGGTTGAATAAGAAAGATAATATTTACCGTTGTATTTGTGTACCCAGGCTGCTTCAAAAAAGCGCTTGTCGTTCTGGGATTCTGTAAAAAGGTTTCCCTTTTCGTCAATAATTTTTATTTCTTTTACTTCGCCCTCAAAGGCTTTCATGTCGCTGCCAAGTTTAGCAATTCTGGGCAAACAAGCCGTTTCTGCGCCTTTTTTCAGTTTGCCATTGCCATCGTATTGGTTGTTCGTCCAGCGCTGTAACTGTCCGCCCCAAATTCCACCAAAGTACATGTATGCCTGGCCGTCGGTGTCCTGGAAAACGCAAGGGTCAATGCTGTAACTGCCTTTTATGGGTGCAGGCTCTGCCTTGAAGGGGCCCTCCGGTTTTGAACTGGTTGCTACGCCAATTCTGAAAATATCATCCTGGTCTTTTACTGGAAAATAGAGGTAATAAATACCATTTTTGTAGGCTGCATCAGGCGCCCACATTTGGCGTTTCGCCCAGGGCACGTCTTTAATATCCAGCGCAACACCATGATCAGTTACTTTTCCCCCGATCTTTTTCATCGAAAGGATGCGGTAATCCTGCATTCCAAAATGACTGCCATCGTCGTCTTGTTTAATACCCGCTTCGATGTCGTGTGAAGGATAAATGTAAATCCTTTTTTTAAATACGTGCGCAGAAGGATCGGCGGTGTAAATATGAGAGACTAAGGGCTGCGAAATGGGTTTTTTATCCGTGTCGGACTGCCCGAAAGCCGTTATTGATACTAGGATGCCAATAAAAGGTAAAAGAAGCATTTGTCGCATATAATGATTTGTTTTGATTGAGTAATTAAAAACCGATGGAATTGCCGCCGTCCACGGGAAGCGAAACCCCTGTGACGTACCGCGCGGCTTCCGAAGCCAAAAAAACTGCCGCCCAGCCGATGTCTTCAGGTTGCCCGAAATAGCCCATCGGCGTGCGGTTGAGCGCTTTGTTCATCCTGTCCGGGTCGCTGCTCATAGCCGTGCGCAGCATATTCGTTTCTATGAATCCCGGTGCAATCGCGTTGACCCGCACGTTGAATTTTGAAAATTCGGATGCCAGGACTTTTACTATGCCTTCCAACCCTGATTTGGAAGCGGCGTAGGCGACAACGCGATCAAGGCCATAATATGCCGCCATTGAAGAAATCATGATGATAGAGCCCGATTGGCGGGCGATCATGCGCGCTGCACAGGTTCGGGTGAGCGCAAAAACAGCGTTGAGATTGGTATGGAGAATGCGGCTAAATTCTTCGTCTGAAACGTCTAATGCCGGCTTTTTCAGGTTAATGCCTGCGTTGTTGACGAGAATATCAATGGGTCCGTATTGCGCTTCCACCTTTTCCACCATTGCAGGGAGATGTTCCAGTTCGGTTACATCGTTAATTTCGTAGAAAGCACGCTGGCCCAGCACCCGGGTTGCTTCCATCAGTTTTGTTGCTCCACGGCCAGTGATGATGACCGTAGCACCCGCCGAAATCATGCTTTGCGCAATATGGAAACCGATTCCACTTCCTCCCCCGGTGATTAATGCAATTTTACCCTCCAGGGAAAAAACTTGAGGAAAGACGTTAGGCTCTACTTCGGGTGTCGTCGTCCTCTGCCCGGTTACTGCTTGATTGCTCATTACGAACTTTATTACAAGTAAATGATTATTCGAAACTTATGACGGCGTCGTATGCCTTTTTAGGTTGATTTTTCTGATCGAAAAGCAGCGGATAGTCCTTTCTCCCGGCAACTGGAAAATTGTCTAACCACGAGGACTTGTCGGACAAATTCCAAAAAGTTACACTGGTAATTTTGTCTTTGTGCTTCCGAAAGATTTCAAAAATCATTTGGTAATGCGCTGCTTGCCGGTTTTCCATTTCGGGAGTATACTGACTCACATCATCGGGCCGGCGTTCCCGGCGTTCGTGTTCTTTCGGGTAAACGGACACGTCCAATTCCGTGATTTGAACCTGCAATCCCAGTTCTGCAAACTGGGTGATTGAAGTTTCCAGTTCTTCGGCAGTTGGTTCGTAAATGGACCAGTGCCCCTGCAAACCCACGCCGTGGATGGGCACGCCTTTTTCTTTTAATTGTTTGACCAACTGGTAAATGCGTTCGCGCTTGGATGCATTTTCTGTATTGTAATCATTGTAAAACAACAACGCATCCGGATCCGCTTCGTGAGCGTATTCAAACGCTTTTTCGATATAGCTTTCGCCAATGATTTCATAAAACTTTGATTTCCGGTACAACTCCTTTTCATCGTCTGATACAGCCTCGTTCACCACATCCCAGGCATAGATTTTGCCTTTGTAGCGTCCGGCCACATCGAAAATATGCTGCCGCAATCGGGCCAGCAATACTTCCTTGCTCACTTCTTTTCCATCCGAATCCACAAAAAACCATTTCGGGGTTTGATTGTGCCAGCAAAGGGCATGACCGCGCAGCTTAATTCCGTGCTTTACAGCAAAATCGGCAATTTTATCGGCGGGCGCCCAGTTGTAGCGATTTTCTTCGGGATGGATAGGCCCCATTTTCATGGCATTTTCGGCGGTGATGCTGTTGAAATGGGCAAGGATCAGATCGGCGTCGTCGCCCGGATCCATCATCCTTGGATTAACGGCGGTGCCAATCGGAAAATAGTCTTTGTAGTAATCCTTTAAGCCCTTTGCAGCATTTTGCGCCGAAGCGACTCCTGTTGCGAGCAGGGCAAAGCAAGTCAAATATCGAAATAACTTCATCTCATCAAAATTTACAAGTGGTAAAATTAGTCCTGATCATCCGTCCTGAAAGGCGAAGCTGGCAATCCTGCTTCATTGTATAAATTGGCCCCTTCCGGGTTATCTGCCCAGGCATAACGCACCGCGACAGGGTTGGGCACTTTGTTGCTTGAAACGATGATTTTGTTCTTTTTTATGGATGCTGTTGCCCATACAAATTGGCCGTCTGATCCGGCTATTGCGAACCCGGTGAGTGGTTTTCCTGTCGGTGAAACCAATTTGCTGCCTTTTTCAAAAGTGAGGATGGCTTTGCTTCCTTTAATTTTCATGCTTTGAAAAACCGGGCCTGAAAAGACCGTTTTTTGATCCCCATAGGCAATGCCTTGTGCTGCCAAAGCGAGCCGCCGGCCCACGTCTTTTTTATTCAGCGGGTGGATGTCGTTCCATTCGCCGATGTCAATGGTAACAGCCATTCCGGTTTGGGGCACAGAAAGGGTTTTGAGTTGCGATTCCCGCAGTAAAGCCCAGTTGCTTTCGACAGGCTGGGGTTTGGCCTCCAAAAAATTAGCCAGTTGGACAAATAAAAACGGAAAATCGCCTTGTTGCCAATGGCTTCTCCAGTCATTAATCATTGCAGGAAAAAGCCGGCGGTATTCCTGCCACCTTGAGACATTCGACTCACCCTGGTACCAAATCACGCCTTTGATCCGGTAATTCAATAGGGGGTGAAGCATGGCATTGAACAACCCAAGCGGTTTCCAGCGAATGAAGGTCTGGCTTGCCAAAGGCTCCATCGTTGCGCCCCTTCGGTAATGCCATTCTCCCTTTAGGTCAATTTTTTGATTTCCGATGATTATTTCGTAAGGTTTATCGGGCACGAATCCGCCTTTGCCCGAGCTGTTGATCATCCTGACCACCAGTGAATTCGATCCGGATTTTAATAAACCTGCCGGAATCGTATACCATCGTGGCGGGTATTGGTAACTCGTTGTGGCAATGAAAACCCCGTTTAGAAAAACGGAATCGGCATCTACGATTCGCCCCAGCTCGAGCTTTGCCTCCAGACCAGCCAATTCAGCGGGAATCTGCACTTGTTTTCGGAACCAAACCACGCCATTTCCGGTGTCTGGCCAGAAGCCGGGAACCTGCATTTTTTTCCAGTCGGAAACGTCCAAAGCAGGGTCGAACCACGGTTGCCCTGAATTTTTGTAACCTTCGTCCTTTTGCCGAAGCAAATCGTACCAGGCCTGAATCCGGAGCTTGTCGTCCGATTCGATTTGTTGAATCAACGCGTTGTCTCTGTATTTTTTGGCCTCGTTTAAAAGATTCGGAAACGCACCCAGGGCTGATTCGCTCATCCAGGCTTCGGCAGGAGAACCGCCCAGGCTTGTATTAATCAACCCGATTGGTACTTTGTATTTTTGATAAATTTCGAGCGCAAAAAAGTAAGCCGTTGCTGAAAAATCGAGCACGCTTTCAGGGGTTGCAGCTTTCCATGATCCTCCCGGGAGATCAATCTGCGGCGTCGAAAAATCGTACCGCTGCGGTACGATAAACTGGCGAATAGCAGGATTCTCAGCGGCTTCAATGTCCGCGCCGTACAACGGAACAACCCTTCTCATTGGCAGTTCCATATTAGATTGCCCGGAACATACCCAGACTTCTCCCATCAGTATATTGGAAATAGTGAGGGTGTTTTTTCCTTTTAGCACCATTTCGTGCGGACCGCCTGCGGGCAATGGATCCAGGGCAATTTTCCATTCGCCGGCCTCATTCGCAATGGTCTTATATTTAGTACCTGCAAATTCCACAGAAATTGCTTCTAACGGCGACGCCCAACCCCATATGTTGGCAGCGACGCCTTGTTGCAAGACCATGCCGTCGCTGATCAAACGGGGGAGCGTTATCTGCCCCGACAATGCGCCTGCATAGAACAGGAGCAGCAAAATTATTCCGGCATGAATTGTTTTTCGCATTTGTATATAGTGTTGAAAGTTGTGACTGAAGTGATAGGAAGCAAGGGTTATTTTAACTGATAGATCTCAACAATTTTTTTTAGGTCTTCGAGCGTTCTGGTTGGCTGTTGAAAAGGCGCCGGAACGGGCTTTTTTGAAAAGGTTTGAAAATACAGCACGCAGGCATCCCGCCAGTTGAGCGCTTCCCGGTACTGGACCGCCAGTCGCCCGGCCACGTCTGCGTACATTTCCGGATCAACCATATCCCTGACTTTAGCCCATTCTTCCTGCATCCAACCCACTTCTTCTACCCCCTGGTAGTATCGCGCAGAAAACTCGTCCCAAAGTGATTTTCCGGTAGAAAGTCTTTTGTTCCAGCCCACATGGTGGAACCAGAGGAGGTAGTTTAAATCGCAGGTTTCGGGGTTATTCCACTGCTTTTGCACTTCAGGATGGTATAGTCCGAGTGCATTGCTTCCCGTAACAGTTCGATTAAACCCAATCCCTGCTGAATCTGCCCGATGGTAATAGATTGAAGTCCAATCGGGTCTTGCGCTGCGCGAAAGCCAGGGCTCCGGACCAAAGTGAATGCCCTGGCCCATCACGTGATGCAAACCCAGCGGCGTGGTATGATTCACATAAATCTCCCGGGAACGCAGCATCAGGTTTTTAATGGTTAAAACGGCAGCGGGCGCTTTAGTCCAGGTCATTTTAATCCATTCGTCTGCGATTTGCGCTTCGGACAAGGTATGATCCCAGGCCAGGCGACCATAGGCGTACCAATTTGCCTGTGACATCAGGTGCCCGGTCCAGTTGCGGTCAGAACCCGTATTCGCGACTCCGGCAATGGCTGTAAATGCGTATTGATGCACCGATCCGTCCACCACTTTTGCCACCGTTGAGCCTTTGCCGGAAGCATACGTGTCTGCCTCCAAACATTCCTTGAACAAGGTGGCTAAGTAAACGAGGTTGGTGGAAAACCCAAGGTATTCCTGCGTAATCTGAAACTCCATCGCTAAAGGTGTTTTCGGCATGGCGCCGAAAAGCGGATGAAAGGGTTCGCGGGGTTGGAAATCAATCGGCCCGTTTTTGACCTGTACGACTACGTTTTTATCAAAAAGCCCGTCTAAGGGTTTGAATTCGTTGTAGGCTTCTCTGAACCGATCACCTGCCGGATCGGGACTGTATACAAAGGCGCGCCAGATCACCTTTCCATTAAAAGGCCGCAGCGCTTCCGCCAGCATATTGGCGCCATCGGCGTGCGTTCGTCCGTGTTCCTGCGGGCCAGGCTCACCCTCGGAATTGGCTTTCACCAGAAAACCGCCAAAATCGGGAATGTAGCGGTAAACTTCTTTTGCTTTTTCCTGCCACCATTTCCGGACATCCGGGTCAAGCGGGTCTGAATTGGGGAGCTTGTCCAAAATTTTGGGTGAAGCAAAATTGATTGAAAGAAAAACCTGTATGCCGTAAGGCCGGAATACATCCGCTAAAGCTTTTACTTTACTCAGGTATTCGGTGGTTAAAAACCGGGCGCTTGCGTTCACGTTGTTGATGGCAACGGCGTTGATTCCGATGGAGGCATTTGCGCGGGCATAATCCTGGTAGCGTGGATCAATTGTTTCTGGCAATTCGTACCATTTCCACAACGAAGCGCCTGCATACCCGCGTTCGATGGTACCGAGCGGGTTGTCCCAATGGTTGAGCATGCGCAGGCGGATTTTAGGCGCTTGTTCAATCTTAATGCCAGAGACGGGCGATTCGGTTTGCATCAACCGCAGCAACTCGAAACAGCCGTATAAAATCCCCCGTTCATCCTTGCCGGAAATGAACAGGTTGTCGTCCTTTGATTCGATTCGGTAACCTTCTTCAGGAAGCGATTCGTTTTTTTGTAGAATGATGCCGCCTCCTTTTAATTTTGCCGTTGCACCCACTTTTGCGCCAAGCAAACCTTCTATACCGCGCTTCAATTCTGCCTGCGCGGTCTGAACAACTGGCGTTGGTTCAGTGCGCACTTCAATAAAAGTTGAAAAACGCTGGTATTCGGCCCTTTTTGAGGCGTCGCTCAACAAGTCATATTTTAGCCAAAGCCGGTATCCGTCGTCTGCGTGCGCCACGCAAACGTTCAGTATCAGGCAAATCAGAATCAGGTTTTTCATCATTTTTTAAAATTAAATAGTGTCCGTCCATTTAGTCCAGTGGCTGTTCTTTAGAGTTTGAGAGTAAGGCGTGCGAAGGCCCAAAAGTGGAAGTCCCGCCCGCCGGACGGGATGACCAATTTTGGGCCTTTGCACAACGCAGCTATCGGGCTATAAAAACAGACACTAAATAGAGCGTGCAATTGCGGCTTCCAGGCCGCGTAACTCGGCCAGGCCGCGCAAACGGCCAATCGCAGAATAGCCGGGGTAGGTCGTTTTATGCAAATCGTCCAGCATCTGGTGGCCGTGATCGGGGCGCATTGGAATGCTGGAATTTACATACCCTGCTTTTATTCTTCGCTTTTCTTCCTGTACAAAAGCGCGCACCACTGCGTACATATCCACATCGCCGCTGAGGTGGTCTGCTTCATGAAAGTTTTCCGGTTTTTTTTCGCGTTTGGTGCTTCTGAAGTGAATGAAATGTACGCGACTGGCAAACTGCTGTGCCATTGCCGGCAAATCATTGTCGGCCCGAACGCCCAGGGATCCAGTGCAAAATGTAATGCCGTTGCAGGGGTGGTCGTAAGCTGCCATCAACTGTTCGAGGTCTGCTGCGGTGCTCACCACGCGTGGCAACCCCAACAAGGGCCTTGGTGGGTCATCGGGATGAATGCACAGGTTCACGCCGACCTCCCGGGCGGTTGGCCCGATTGCTTGTATAAAATAATAAAGATTTTTTCTTAATTCCTGGTCTCCAATGTGTTGGTAGTCATTGAGTAAACTCTGGAATGTTTCCAGATCAAATGCTTCGTCAGATCCCGGTAACCCCAGCAGGATATTGTTTTTTAACGTGGTCAGCGCCTCGTGCGACATGGATAAAAACTTTCGCTGGGCTGCATCTTTTACGTCATCTGCATAATCGGGTTCTGCATCAGGTCGGCGAAGCAGGTATAAATCAAATATGGCAAAATCTTCTAAAACAAACCGTAGTCCGCGCGAGCCATCGGGCAGGGCGAAATTCAAATCTGTGCGCGACCAGTCTAAAACCGGCATAAAATTGTAACACACCGTTTTTATGCCACATTGAGCCAGGTTTCGAAGCGATTGGCGGTAATTTTCAAAGTAAATTTCCCGGGAAGGTAACCCTTTTTTGATGTCTTCATGGACGGGAAGGCTTTCTACAACCTCCCAGCGAAGCGGCACATAATCAGCATTGTCCGCTTCCACCAAATCCATTCGTTCCCTTATTGCTTTGACGGGCCAAACGTCGCCGACCGGGATGTGGTGAAGCGCTGTCACAACACCCGTACAACCTGCCTGGCGAATGTCCATCAGCGAAACAGGGTCTTTAGGGCCAAACCAACGCATTGTTTGTATCATAAAGCATGGAATAAGGATTTTACAACGCAACCTGTTGGCACGCCAATCTCATGCTAAAAGCTTAGTTTTTAGCAATACAGGTTTGAAAGCTTGTTCGGGATTCCTGAATAAGCTTTAAGAAACGGATCTTTTGTACTATTTGGGAGAGAATTTCAAGAGTATTGTCCTGCTTCGTGTAAAATCTACATACTTCGTTTGGCAAATATAGAAACAAGCAACAAAAATGCAACCGATTGCATTATTATATTTCTTGCCAGGGAACTTCAGTACTGGAGGACACCGATTGTTCATCCCGGTTTTCGCAAGAGACAATACTTCAGTTTTGTGTAACTGAAAGATGATTCATCCGTATAGGTGCTGGTATGCGTTATAAAACGCAATTTTCACGTTACAACTACTAATCATGCTCATAAAGCAAAGTACAATTCCTCAAATTCTCCAAGGAATTGAATTACTACGGCCTGCCGAAGAAGAGGTTATCATGATCCTGTTCTCCGAATCGGTAACGCCTGATATTCCGGATCTTATTCAAACGCTCAATGAAAAAAAGATAACTTTTTTTGGCGGCATTTTTCCCGGACTTATCTTCGGGGGAAATCGAGAGAAAGAGGGATGCATCATTAAAAAATTTAAGACCCTGATGGCGCCTTTTTGTGTGTCGGGCATTGCTTCCTCCTGCTTTTCCGGCCTTCCTCATTACGGCTCTACGGCTCATATAGACCAAGGCACGGCCATCATCCTGCTGGATGGACTCACGCCAAATATTTACCTCTTATTGGAAAAAGTAAACGACTTGCTGGGGGAACAATGCAACTTCATCGGCGGAGGCGCGGGCTCAATCAGTTTGAAACAACAGCCTTGCATTTTTTCCAACTATGGATTTATGGAAGATGCAGCGGTCGTATGTGTGATTGACAAACAAGTCCACCTCGGGGTTCGGCACGGATGGGCGCAAATGGCCGGACCGCTGGTTGCCACGCAAACCGAAGGCAATACCATCCTTCAGTTGAACTGGCAAAACGCCATAGAGGTATACAATGAAATTGTCGAAAACGATTCCGGTATAACGCTTAATAAAGATAATTTTGCAAGCATAGCCCAGGGTTATCCTTTTGGAATATTTCGCGAAAAAGAAGACGATATTGTGCGCGACCCGCTGGCCATAGGAGAAAATGGCGCTATTGTCTGTATTGGCGAAGTTCCAACGAACACGGTGCTCCATGTGCTGAAAGGTTACCCTGAAGTTTTGCTTGATGCAGCCCGGAAAGCCATGAATGATTGTGGTGAAAAAGCAGGCTTCCCCATTTTGGCAGAAGGTACTTTTGTGGTGGATTGTATCACCCGAACCTTATTCCTCAATGAACAATTTACGGATGAAATGAACATCATCCGGGAAGGTCTGGTGGTGGAAACGGAAGAACAGGAACCTTTTGGGGTGTTGAGTCTGGGAGAAATATCTTCTTACGGAGAAGGCTTGCTTGAGTTGTTTAATAAAACCATTGTTGTTGGCGCATTGTATTGACACAAATGAACTATGACAAACAACATCCAGATTATTCAGGACATTTCCCTCCTCTACGAAATTTCCCTCTCTGTTGGAAATTCGCTTGATCCCTGGGAAAATTGCCACAACTTTCTGCGCACGTTGATTAGCCGGAAGAGCCTGAATTTTGGCTCAGTTTGGTTGCGCCGGAAAGCAGACGGGGAAAAAACGACTTGCGATTTGTTTTACACCCACCCACATTTCAGGGAAGATGCCCAAAATATTTCCTGTGACCATGCCCTCATTTTGGAGTTAAAGACCAAACCTTATCTGTGCCTGTCGAGCCAGGATGCCAACTTTGGGGACTTTGTGCATGAGAAAAAAGTCGGAAAAGGAGCTTATGCCATTTTTAAATTGGGCGACCTGGGTTTCTTAAAGCTCTTTGCCTCTAACCGGCCCGAGGGTTTTCCGGATATGGAAATGGCGCAGTTGAAACAAGTGGTGGATAAACTCAAAACCTCCCTTGACGGCTGTTTTGCCCATATCCGGCTCAAAGAAGAAACGGAAAGCCGCCTGGAAGCACAAAAAGCCCTCGAAGAAAGTGAAAACAAGTTGCGGCGGATCCTTGATTCTTCTCTGGATGCCGTTGTGTCATCAACTGCTGAGGGCTTCACCGTCGAGTGGAATGCACAAGCCGAAAAGATGTTTGGCTACAGCCGGCAGGAGGTGCTGGGCCGGCAGTTGCGGGATTTGGTCATTCCGGAGCGAAACAGGCACTTGTTCCAGCATGCACTGGAAGATTACCTGCGAACAACGGACGAAAACATCGTCAACAAGCGCTATGAAATAAAATGCACGCGGAAAAACGGAACGGAATTCCCGGCGGAACTCAGCTTCACCGCAGAAGCCAGCAACAGAAACATCCTGTTTGTTGGCTTTTTACGCGACATCACGGCGCAAAAAAAAGCGATGCAGGAAATTGAACAGGCCCGGATCCGGATGGAAACCCTGATTACCAATCTGCAAACCGGTATTTTGCTCGAAGACAGCAACAGCCGGATTACCTTAGTCAACCAATCATTTTGCGATATTTTTTCTATTCCGGTGGAGCCAAAAAATTTAATTGGCTACGATTGTAAAAAGGCTGCCGAGCAGGCAAAAAATTTGTTCAAGGACCCTGATGAATTTATTAAGCGTATAGAAATTGCTATTACCAACAAAAAACTCATTGAAAATGAGATTTTGGTTATGGCGGATGGCCGTATTTTTGAGCGCGACTTCATTCCACTTTTTTCGGGCGCCAAATACGAAGGCCATCTGTGGCAATACCGGGACGTTACCGAACGCCAAAGCGCTCAGCAGGCTATTCTTGAAAGTGAGGAAAAATACCGTGGCGTATTGGAAAACATGACCCTGGGGCTTTTGGAGGTAGACCTTGAAGGTAACATCATTCGAACCAACAATGCCTTCTGTCAGATGCTTGGATACCATCCCAGTGAATTGTTGGGACTACATATTGCACACCGGTTGCAACCAGAAGCGTCCAGAATGCTTTTGTACAACCACCTTGCAGAAGGGGAAAAAGTGCGGTCCAGCGTTTACGAATTGCAAATGAGAAAAAAAGACGGAACCCTTATCTGGGGACTCGTCAGTGGCGCGCCAATCAAAAACTCACTTGGCCAAATCATCGGGTCAATTGGCATTTTATTTGACCTGACCGAGCGAAAAAAAATGGAGCAGGAACTGGCAAATGCCAAACTTACGGCAGATCGGGCACGGTTGGCTGAACGGCAGTTTCTGGCCCACATGAGCCATGAAATCCGGACGCCCATCAATGCGGTCATTGGTATGGCGCATTTACTGGATGAAACCCAACCGGATGCCACCCAAAAGGAATACATCAACAGCTTGCGGTTTTCTGCCGACAGCCTGTTGGGCATTATTGACAACATTCTTGACCTTTCCAAAATTGATGCAAGCGAAATTGAATTTGAAGAAAAACCTTTTGATCTGGACTACCTGCTCAAATCCTTGTTGCTTGCATTTCAATACAAAATAGAAGAAAAAGACATTCAGATCTTTGCCTCAGTGGATCCTGCTATTGAAAACATTGTAATAGGCGATCCAACCCGAACCAATCAGATTTTGACAAACCTGCTGGGCAATGCCCTTAAATTTACCGAAAAGGGGATGATCAGCCTGACGGCGAAATTAATTGGCAAATCAGTGGGGAAATACGAGATAGAATTCAAAATTCGGGACACGGGCATTGGTATCCCGGAAGGTAAGTTAGAAACGATTTTTGAGTATTTTAAACAAGCCGACGTTCAGATCAACCGAAAATTTGGCGGCACTGGCCTTGGACTCACCATTGTGAAGCAATTGGTAGAAATGCAGGGCGGGGCCATTCGAGTAGAAAGCCGGCTTGGTCATGGCTCCGATTTTATCGTTTCACTTACTTTTGGGGATTCCGGGATTCCGGTCAACGAGCAAAAAATCATCCCAGAAATTGACCATCAGGATAGCCAAAAATTGGCAAAAGGGCTGCACCTGCTTGTTGTGGAAGACAACCTGATGAACCAAAAATTGATTTGCAAAACCATTCAAACCTGGGAAAGTACGTTTGAGGTGGCCCTGAACGGCCTGGAAGCCCTCGAAAAAGCATCAAAACAATGTTTTGACGCAATCCTGATGGACATCCACATGCCTGAGGTTGACGGCTTCGAGGCCACGCTCGCAATCCGGAAAGACAAGCATAATCCCAACAGGAACGTGCCCATCATTGCCCTCACCGCTGCGGCGATGTTCGACGATAAAAGGAGGGCTTTTGAAGTTGGGATGAATGATTTTTTGACCAAACCAATAGCACCTAAAGTGCTTAAAGAGCACGTATTGCTGGCTATTCAGGAATGCCGGAACATGAAGTTGGCTGAAAATCCCGGCTCTAAGCATCTGGATTCCAGTCATCCGATTGACCTGAATTACCTGATTGAACTGAGCAACGGGGATCATCACTTTGTCGAAACCATGATTGATGCTTTTCTCACAGAAGCACCTGAGTTGCTAAAAAAATTGAACACAGCAGTCCTACAGGAAAATTGGGAACAGGTTTATCAGCAGGTACACAAATTGAAACCCAGCTTTGGCATGATGGGTATGAAGAACTTGGAGGGAATTGCTTTAGAAATCGAGTCTTTTGTCAGGAAGCCCCCGGTTGATGCCGATGTTCTGGTCAATTTGGTGGGGCAAATGACCTCAGCTGCCGAAGCTATATTGCCATTACTGGAGGAGCTAAAAAGTGAAGTGGTTTTATAACCTTCGACGCTTACCACAACGTCCTGATGGGAAACCGCCGAACTACCGCCGCTGTATCGGGCAAGGGCGTTTCTACAAATTGACCATTTTTCCACAGCAACAACGCAGCTGACTCCGCGGTGCGTTCCAGCGTCGTTTCGCCATCCGGAACAAGGCTGTGCTGGATGTCCCGGCGCACGATGTCTTTTTTGCCGTCGCCGTCAAAATCAAACAACCAACTGCCGGTCAGCACCTGACCGCCATCGCCGCCATACCACTCGGCAATGGTGATCCGGTCCGTGAAGGTTTTTCTGGCTTTGTCGTACACGAGGAGTGCATGGTGTTTGAACCAAAATTGCCGGATCTCTACCCAATACGCTTCCAATTCGCCTTCCAGCGGGAAATGCTGCCGGCCCCAAACTACCGCTTGTGCAGAATCGGCTAAATAATCTATTTCCTGGAGCAGGGTAGGGGGGATGGTGCTGAAAAACAAGGCATTGGGAATGGTATCGCCTTCAGCCGGCGCTTCTGTTTCTTCAGAAATTTCCACGACCAGCGTATCGGTTGGCGGCTGCAACTGAAAATAGGCTGTTAACTCCCGTTCCTTTGGCTGATCCGGCCTTTGGCAGGAAACCAGCATCGAGAAGTAAAGCAGAAAAAAAAAGGAACGTTGAATGGCCATGTCTATTTTTTAGTGTTAAAAGCACCCGCCATCCAGAAAAAAAACACCACCATCAAAGCTCCAATGATCAGCGGTACAACCCCCAACCACGCAGCCGAACGCTGGGTATTGCTCAATGCACTGCTGTGCCGGATAAGCATGACAAGGCATTTGATGCTCAGTACCAGCACGGCCACCCCCAGAATCACTTGCAC
>JALHRK010000102.1 GCA_022841505.1 Saprospiraceae bacterium
GTACGGAAGTTCCTATATCGGCTTGGAATTGTATGAGGGAACTTGTGAAAACCCGCAGTTTTTATATTGCGCAGAAAATGGTTTGAAAATCAACGCGCCGGATTTAACTGTCGGTGCGAATTACCTGATTCGGGTGGTAGGCGTACCAGTTTCAGGGGTGCAATTCAATCTCTGTGTAGGGATCGTACCGCCGGCGGTCAACGATGAATGCGCACAGGCAACACCGGTTCCCACCAATCAGGACTTGAATTGCGTGAATGTTTATCCGGGTTCAACCTTGGGAGCAAGCATTGGGCAAAATGCCACGACCCCCGATGTATGGTATTCTTTTACAGCGACTAGCAACAGCCATCTGTTTGATTTATTGAACATCGTAACGGATTTTGGAAACCCAGGCGATCTCTATTTCGACCTTTACCAAGGCAGCGATTGCAATAATTTGCTGCTATTGAGCAGCTTTACCGCGGGCACAATGGCGCTTTCAACTGCGTTGCACCCAGGTGAAACCTACTACCTTCGGGTGTTTCCGGCAGACGGCAATTCGGTTTATTCCTTCGAGGTTTGTATTCAGACTTTGCCGCTGTCTCCGGCCAATGAGGATTGTGCAGGCGCTTTTGAGCTGCTCGAAAATCCGAATCTTGACTGCAACATACTAAACCCAGGTACCACGGCAGGGGCCACCAACGGGGATATCACAAATTGTGACCAAGGCTATGATTATGATGTCTGGTATAAATTTACGGCCACTGCGTCTGATTATCAATTAAATGCGCTAAATATTAATATATTATGGGGAAGTGGATTAGTTTCAGTTGCAGTTTTTGAAAGCACGGATTGCGTCAGCTATTCAAGCCTGGCCTGTGGCTATGACGAACAACCTCTATATCTGAACGGGCTGACACCTGGTGACACCTACTATGTACGGATGAGTAGTGAGGTTGGCGTTGCGCACAATTACGATCTTTGTTTAAAAATTGTTCCGCCACCATCCAACGACCTTTGCATCAATGCTCAGCCACTCGACGTGTCGGGGCAAATGTACTGCGACCTCTTCGCTTATGGAACAACTTATGGCGCAGGGCCATCCGGGTTACCGACCTGTGGTACTGATGAGGCCGATGTTTGGTATAGTTTTATCGCTACACAGAATGCCCATATCATTACCATAACTAATGTAGTAGACATCTTCTCGAACACCTACAGCGCTTTTGGGATGGAATTATATTCAGGAGCCTGTGGTAATTTGCAAACCTTAGTCTGCTGGAGCAACCAGAATATGGGCGGTCAATTTACCCTTGGCGAACTCAATCCCGGGACGACTTATTATCTAAGAATAATCGTCTCCGGTTACACCCACTTTGATATTTGTATTAGTACCCCGCCCCCGTCGCCCGACAATGATGCGTGTTTGAATGCCGGCATTTTGCCTGTTTCCCCGGATGAAAACTGTACTACCCTGGTTTCGGGTACTACGGAAAATGCTACGCCTTCGCTCGGCGTCATTTATGAAGGCTATACTGTGGAGATCAAAGATGTGTGGTATGCGTTCACGGCAAGCCATGCTGGTCATATTATTGCGGTAAGCAACTTCTTCAATCCATACTACCCATTAATTATGGAATTGTATTCAGGCGACTGCGGTAACCTGACATTGATGGTTCAGCAAAATCTGTATAACCCCGGCCAAATTTTGCAAACGAATCTTACCCCTGGCACGACCTATTACGTCCGGATTTTTACCTCGTATGGCCAACCAATAACCTTTGATATCTGTGTGACCACCTTACTGCCACCACCGAATGATGAATGTACCGGGGCCATTGAGTTGACGGTCAATCCGGATTTGATTTGTCTAGATATAACCAGCGATTACAACTATGGCGCCACCCAATCCGCGCCGGGTTGTTCGGGGGAGACTGTTAATGATATTTGGTACAAATTTACGGCGACCGGCACCTCTCACCGATGGTCCGTTTCTGGCAGCAATGGCAATCACTTTGGCGTGGAAATCCTCGAAGGGGACTGCAACGCACTGACGACGATAGTGCCTTGTTCCGAATATGTTGCTTACAATACCGGGCTACAGACCATACAAAACCTGACCGCTGGCAATACTTACTACCTTCGGATATACACCTTTCCCAATACCATTGATCAATTTAACATTTGCATTCAGGCATTACCCGAACCGCAGGAAAACGACGATTGCGCACAAGCTATTGTTATTCAGCCGAATACTGGTGTGGAGTGCGAACTCATCTATTTCGGTTCAACCCTGGGCGTTACCCAGTCGTCAGCCGCTTGTGATGGCAATGAAACCCACGACCTGTGGTATCAATTTACGCCAACGCACACGACCCATTTAATTAGCCTGGTCGTTACCGGCAATCCTTTTGACAATTATTATGCAGGGCCTTTGGGTATGGAGATTTACGATGGAAGCAATTGTGCTGATCTGAATACAATTCAGTGTACAATGGAAAACTCCCCTTACCCACTTGTTTTAAACGATTTGAACATTGGCGCCACCTATTTCATTCGGGTTTTTAGTGTTTACAATTCTGCGTATGATTTCTCCCTCTGCATTCGCACGTTGGCTCCCACGCCGGATAATATCAATTGTGATGATGCACAGGTGGTCACTCCGAGCCCTGACATGAATTGCAGTAACCCTGCGTCCGGCAGCACCGTGAACCTGGTCGAAGAACCCTCTACTAACGGCTTCAATACAAGCCTGTGGTATCAGTTCACGGCAAGTAGTAATGCCTACCTGATCGAATTGCAGAATGTAGTTCATCTTTTTGGAGATGACTACCTCGCCTTGGAGTTATACGAAGGCACTTGCGATGGATTGCAGCCGATCCAATTTTCCAGTTGGTGGAATTCATGGCATATCGTAGAAGCTGGCTTGTCTCCCGGAACAACTTATTATGTCCGGGTGTGGAGTACGATACAAACCGCCGTAAACTTCGACATCTGCATATTGACGATACCTTTACCAACTAATGAAGACTGCGTGGATGCCGTTACCCTGACCGCGTGGCCGGCCAATTGCGAAATACCCGTCACTGGTTTAGTGACCAACCCCTTACCTGCTAATGTTACAACCGGATGTGATTTTCTTTCAGACGTCTGGTATAAATTCGTAGCAACGAGTCCAAAGCACATTGTCACCATCAATAATGTCAAAACGACTTATGCCCCAAATATTACCCATTTAGAGCTTTTCTCTGGCGACTGCGATCAATTGAATAATTTGGGTTGTTTTCAAACATACGCCCCGGTTACTTACGATTTTTTTACTCCGGGGTCAACCTATTACGTGCGTGTTGGCTCTAATTTTTCTCCCGCAACCCTGTTCGATATTTGCATCTCTACGCCGCAACCCGATTTAGCCATATACAGTTTTTATTCTATTCCTGGCGCCTGTGATCCAGGCAACAATGCATCAGTGGATATTTGGATCATCAACCATGGTCCAGCCACGATTTTACCAGGTGAGGCCTCCGTCTCCTTACAGGTTACCGGCGCAAACAGCGGCACGTATAGTCCACTCCAGAATTCGATTACGCTTTATCCGGGCTATGGAGAGATTCTGTCTTTTACCGGCATTGATTTATCCAATCCCGGGGAAAGCCAGTTGGCTGCTTCCGGGACGGTTGCTTACGACGCCAATTTAAGCAATAATACAGCTGCTTATCTGTTCAACGGTTTGGCCTCGGCAATGTATTTTTCCGATGCCGACTCAGATGGCTATGGCAATCCGGCGGAATCCATCGAAAGTTGCGAGCCCATCGCCGGCTACGCAACCAACCACACCGATTGCGATGATACGAACCCGGATATTAATCCAGCCGCCACCGAAACCTGCAACGGCCTCGACGACAATTGCGACGGCCTGTCCGATGACAACGACCCGAACCTGCCCTATGCCTACACCGTAATCGGCTTCAAAGACGTATACATGAAGCGAAACACCGTGCAATCCGGTGGCGTTGGGGTGGTAAATCCTGGCAAAAAGGCGCGGTTGCAATTTGGGACGACGGTCACTCCGCTCAATAGCTTTGTGAAAGCTCCGGTGCTGGAACTGCAGGGAGGCAGCCAGGTGACAACGTATTACCCCGGACAAGTAGCAGAGGCCATCCTGCCTGCATTCCAGGCCAACACCACGCCCGGCAGCAACCACGTGACTATTCCCAACAACAGCAGCCCTGTTACGCTCTCTTTGAGCAGCTACGGAAATATCATTGTGGGCATCAACGCGACCGTCATTTTTTCGGGGGAACCGACCGTTCGCATCAAGGAATTGACCATCAAAGACGGCGCTACGGTCTTATTTGACCAACCTACACACCTGCTGATCAACAAAGGAATCGCTATCGGAAAAAACACGGCCATCAATCCCGGCGCCAGCCTCGCGGTGCGATTTTTTGCCCAGGAGAACGTGACGGTTGATCGGGGTGCTAACATTTCAGCTTTGATTTATACCAAAAAAGACCTCCGGCTGGAGAAAGCATTTGCAGCCACGCCGACTAAAATGAATGGCCTGTTTATTGCCGCCAATGTATTCGCGCAGGATTTTGTGAACTGGAGTTGGGATGTAACCTGTCCGTTCAATTCAGCCCTGAACCTGGTGGAACCTCCCCAAGCTTTTGGCGATATCCTTTCCACGGCGCCCGGGAGCCTGCATATTTTCCCAAATCCGGCATCAGCGGAAGCGCAGGTGGTTTTTGACCTGGAAACAGACGCAAAAGTGACTTTGCAAATGCTGGATGCAACCGGACGACTCGTGAAGTCTGTGCCGGTTGACGGCATTCCAGGAGTCAACCGATACCCATTGTCTTTGGCCGGCTTGCCGGAAGGCGTGTATTTAGTGGAGGTGCTGACTGAAGGGTACCGGAGCATGGGAAAATTAGCCGTATTGAGGCCCTGAGTGAACTGAATTTGAAATCGAATTCAATGATTCAAACATAATTAGTTTGTCGGTGAATATTTGAAAATGAACAACTAAGCAACCATTTTTAATAAACTAGCATGAGAAAACTAATCAGCCTTTTTATTTACATTCTTAGCCTGAGCATCGGTTTTTCAGCATCCGCTCAGACCTGTGCTGCCGGGGGCATTTTTTTTGCTTCCCAAGCGGATATTGATAATTTCACGACGAATTATCCCGGGTGTACCCAAATATTGGGGGGTGTTTCTATCACAGGAGGTGATATCGTCAATTTAAATGGATTGTCGGTCGTCACCTCCATTGGCGGGGCATTGAATATTAGTAGCAATCCAATGCTTACCAGCATAACTGGATTTTCTGCACTCACCTCAATTGGAGGGGATTTATCCATCCAGAGCAATACATTGCTTTCAAATTTATCAGGTTTATCAGGAATTGAAGCAGTGCCGGGAACTTTACGAATCGTTTCTAATCCGGCGCTTACGGATATATCAGGTTTAAATGGAGTGGAGTCGGTAAGTAACCACCTGGTTTTTCAAAATAATGATGTGCTTACCAGTGTGACAGGGTTGTCCCAAATTGCGACTGTGGGAAGTACCTTGTGGGTTTGGGATAACCAAGTTCTTGCAAATTTGGATGGTTTATCGGGACTTACCTCCTTAGGGGAAGGCATAAATTTACTGCTCAACCCAAACCTTTCAAGTATAGTTGGCTTATCCGGAATTTCCGGAGCTTTTACAGGGCATATTTCAGTTCGTGGCAACCCTGTGCTTATGAGTTTAGATGGGTTGTCTGGAATTACAAGCGTAGGAGGGGGAATTGATATAAGTTACAATGATGCTATAGCGAGTATATCAGGGCTTTCAGGCATTACCGGGTCTGTGGATTACTTAGCTATTGTAGCCAATATTGTCTCAGATTTATCTCCTTTATCGGGCATTACTTCTGTGACTGGTAGCTTGTCCATTCGCGGTACAAACGCTACTAATTTATCAGGATTGTCAGGAATTACGGGCGCTTTGGGTGGGGAGTTGGATATTGCAGTGAACGATGCATTGACAAATTTAGACGGGCTTTCAGGCATTACTTCAGTGGGAGGGAATCTGTCTATAAACGGTGGCGCTGTACTCACGAATTTGACGGGGCTCTCAGGGATTACTGCAATTAACGGAATATTGTATATCCGTGGCATACCCGTAACCAGTCTATCAGCAATTCAGAATATTAATCCAGCAACAATTACCCATCTAAGCTTGGAAATTAATGGTTTACTTTCCCTATGCGAAGTGCCCAATATCTGCACTTACTTATCCAATCCACTGAATCCGGCCTCTATTTTTGGCAATGCGACCAATTGTGCATCAAGGGTGGCCATAGAAGCCGCCTGTAATGCCGTAGCCTGCACGGATGCCGACAACGACGGCTATTGCGCCGGAATCCTTCCGGGAGATGATTGCGATGATGCCAACGCTGCGATTTATCCCGGGGCGCCGGAAATCTGCGATGGCCTTGACAACGATTGCGACGGCTTAGCCGAAACCGTACACCCCGATTTTGCTGCCCTCGTGGATTTGTTCAACAGCACCAACGGATCAAACTGGACCAACAAATCCGGTTGGGAAGATGGCGCGGCGGGTACGGATTGCGACCCTTGCGACTGGTTTGGCATAACCTGCAATGGTAACGGACGGGTAACAAGTATCAACCTGAATACGAACAATTTGACCGGCCCGCTACCCGCTTCAATTGACAATTTAACCTTTCTCGGGTCACTCAATTTGTACAACAATCAGCTTTCGGGCAGCATTCCAACGACACTTGGCAATATGTTGAGCCTTACGAATATTCGACTCGACGGCAATGCGCTGACTGGTAGTATTCCGTCGTCACTCGGCGGATTGGGGAATCTGCAGTACCTCTATCTGAATAGTAATCAGCTTTCAGGCGCCATTCCCTTGTCACTTGGCAGCCTCGGAAATCTGTTCGTCCTGTATTTGAGTAATAACCTGCTGAATGGCACGATTCCGACTACATTTGGAGGGCTGACGAGCTGCTTTACCCTCGCAATTTCGGATAACCAACTTACAGGCGTCATTCCGGGCCAACTCAGCACAATGACTGATTTGGGCGCCCTCTGGCTGGGGGGGAATCAGCTTGTGAGTCCCATTCCTGACCTCAGTGCGTTGACCAATTTGACTTCCCTTCAACTGGATCTAAATCTATTCACCGGTCCCATCCCCATCTGGCTTGGAAACATGACCGGTTTGACTATTCTGAATTTGAACCAGAATCAATTCAGTGGCCCCATACCCGATGTGCTCGGGAATTTGACTAATCTGACTCAACTTCATCTTTTCATCAATCAGCTTTCGGGTTGTTACGATGCCAACTTAGCCAATCTCTGCCCGATGTCCATAAGTAATTTGCTTTTATCGGGAAATCCGGGCTTGCCGGGCGGCGGCTCAGCGGCGGTCTGGACCGCGTTTTGTACAAATGGGACTGGAGGTGATGCAGATAACGATGGCTTTTGTAAAGACACTGACACTGGAACAGATTGCAACGACAACAACAACGCCATCTACCCGGGTGCGCCTGAGCTCTGCGATGGATTTGACAACGATTGCGATGGCTTGGTTGATGAAGATGCTCCGACGGTCACGCTGGCGCCTTTCGCATCGGTTTGCCAAAGTGCGCCGCCGGTTATCTTAACGGGCGGATTACCAATCGGCGGGACGTATTCAGGTCCCGGGGTTTCGGGTGGGCAATTCGATCCTTCGGCGGCGGGTGGCGGTAGCCATACGATTACTTATTCCTATACCGATGGCATAACCGGTTGCTCCAATTCCGCCACAGCAACCATTCAGGTTGAGGCTTCTCCAACAGTAGCAAATGCAGGCCCCCATCAAACAGGAGCTTCAACGTGCGGGTTGACTTCGTTTGCCTTAGCGGCCAATACGCCCACAGTAGGCACAGGTTTGTGGTCAATTATAAGCGGGACGGGCGGCAGTTTTGTGAATGTGAGCAGCCCAACCACCAACTTTACCGGAGCAAGCGGCACGCTTTACACACTTCGCTGGACGATTTCCAACCCGCCCTGCCTGCCTTCGATGAGTGATGTGAATATCCGATTTAATGAAGGGCCAACAATAGCTGCTGCTGGCGCTGACCAAAACATTTGCGAGGGTTCATCAGCTACGCTTGCCGCAAATACGCCAGTCATAGGTACCGGTTCGTGGGTCGTTTTGAGCGGGCCGAATACGTCATCTGGCCAATTTAGCAATGTGACCAGTCCAACGGCCACATTTACCCCAAGCGGCGGGCCAGGAAGCTATTTATTGCAATGGAGCATTGCCAACAGCCCATGCCCGACCTCTTCCGATTTTTTAGTTTTGACGGTCATTGAACTTCCATTCATGGTCAGCCCGGTCAATCAGACGGTTTGCAACGGCAGCCCGACTGCAGCGGTGAATTTCAGTGGAAGTCCAGGAGCCGGATTTCTCTGGACAAATAGTGACCCTTCGATAGGCCTTCCGGCAAACGGGACAGGCAATATCGCTTCATTTACAGCAGTAAATACAGGCACTTCGCCCAAAGTGGCAACCATTGCAGCTTTGCCCATCGCAGGCAACGGCTTTGCTTACATTACGGCTGGCGCCTCCAGTGTGAAGGTGATCAATACAGTCACCAATGCAGTGGTCGCCACGATTGCAGTAGGCACAACGCCCACGGGCGTGAGTGTGTCGCCCGATGGGCAGCGGGTTTATGTGTCCAATCAGGGTTCCCACACCGTTTCGGTCATCAATACGGCGACCAATACGGTCGTGGCGACCATCCCGGTGGGAACATCGCCGCATGGCATTTGTACCAGCCCGGACAATAGCAAAGTCTTTGTGGTGTGTTCCGGAACCAACAATGTATACGTCATACAGACCTCAACGAATACGGTAGTAGCCACGATTTCGGTTGGAAGCGCACCTTTTGGAATTACAGTCAGACCCGACGGTCTCCGGGTTTATGTGTCGAATTTCAATTCAAACAGCGTTTCAGTGATCAATACGGTAAGCAATACCGTCGTCGCAACGATCCCGGTAGGAACTACCCCGAATGGAATCGGCATAGCCCCAGATGGCAGCAAGCTTTATGTGGTCAATCGTGGAACGAGTAACGTATCGGTCATCAATACCGCTACGGATGCAATTATTGCCACGATTGGGGTAGGCGTCACACCAGTCGGTTTGAGCGTCAGCCCGGCTGGGGATCGGGTGTATGTCAATAATTTCAGCAGTGGGACGGTCTCCGTCATCAATACAGCAACCAACCTCGTAGTGGCAACTCCCTCCGTTGGATCGTCTCCGTATGGCCTGAGCATCACCCCGGATGGCAGCCGGGTGTACGTAGCCAATGCGCCTTCGGGTAGTGTTTCTGTCATCAATACGGCAACGAATGCCGTTTCTACGACCATCGGGATCGGGAGCGGCTCGTATGGATTCGGCAATTTCATTACTGGCCCAGTCTGTGGTGGCAGTTTCGTTAACTTTACCATCACGGTGCAACCGAACCCGACCGTAGCTAACGCAGGTCCTGACCAAACTGGCACATCTACCTGCGGTCTCACGACAGTGACGCTGGCAGGCAATACGCCTACAGCAGGCACAGGGTTGTGGACTGAAGTGACTGGATCAGGCGGCAGTTTTGCCAATCCGAACAGCCCGATAACCACATTCAGCGGCCAGCCCGGCACGATTTATACGCTTCGATGGACGATTACCAATCCACCCTGCCTGCCTTCTTTTGATGAAATGGATGTGGTTTTTAATGAAGGTTCAACCGCGGCCAATGCAGGGCCCGATCAAACCGGCGCGACAACGTGCGGCCTGACAACCGTGGCACTGGCGGCAAATACGCCGACATCCGGCTCAGGGTTGTGGACGGAGGTGACCGGCTCGGGCGGCAGTTTCGCCAATCCAAGCAGCCCGACGACAACATTTAGTGGGCAGCCTGGTACGATTTACACGCTTCGCTGGACAATTTCCAACCCACCTTGCCTACCTTCTTTTGATGAAATGGACGTTGTTTTTAATGAAAATCCGACGGTTGCCAATGCCGGCTCTGATCAGTCAGGCTGCGATGGCTCAGCAGTCAATCTTTCTGCAAATACACCGATTCTTGGCAGCGGTTTATGGAATGTGGTGAGCGGGCCCAATACTTCGGGCAGTCAGTTCAGCAATACAACAAGCCCAACAACGACCTTTACAGCGATCGGCGGGGCGGGCGTTTACACCTTGCGATGGACCATTTCGAATGCAGGCTGTCCGCCCTCTATGGATGACCTCGTTTTGACGGTGAATGACATTCCATTCATGCTCACACCACTTGATCAGGTAGTCTGCAATGGCAGTCCGACGGCAGCGGTGAATTTCACGGGCAGCGCTGGGGCTACTTACTCCTGGACTTGCAGCGATCCTTCCATTGGCTTGTCGGCAAGTGGGACGGGGAATATTCCTTCGTTTACGGCTATGAATGGGGGGACTTCGCCGAAGGTGGCGACAATTACTGCTACCCCGATGATAGGGAGCGGAGCGTTCGCGTATGTGCCTAATGCAGGTTCCGGCAATGTGTCCGTAATAAGCACGGCAACAAATGCCATTGTAGGGACTATTGGAGTCGGGAGCAACCCTCAGGCAGTAGCCGCAAGCCCTGATGGAAGCCGTGTGTATGTGGTAAACCTTACCTCCGGAAATGTTTCAGTAATTAACACGTTAACTAATTCAGTTGTAGCTACTATAGGTGTTGGAATAGCCCCAATTGGAGTTTGCGTAAGTCCGGATGGTAGTCGGGCATATGTTTCTCATACCGGTGCGAATCCTGTTACGGTCATTAATACAGCAACCAATACTGTGATAGCCACTATTCCAGTTGGCACATCTATGTATGGAATATGCATAAGCCCCGACGGCAGCCGTTTGTATGTAGTGGATCAGTCCAATAAAATATTCGTCATTAATACAGCGACCAATACCGTCTTAACAACAATTACGGTTGGATTTTTCCCAACGGCTATAGCCATAAGCCCTGATGGAAGCAGGCTATATGTCACGATTAGTACCAATTCCGTTCAGGTAATAAATACAACCAACTATTTCATTTTGGCCAATATTGGAGTGGGTTCTGGCCCGCAAGCAATGAGCATCAGCCCCGCCGGTAATCTGCTATATGTGGCAAACAGGCTTTCTAACGATGTTTCGGTTGTCAATACCCTAACCAATACGGTAGTGGCTACAATTAGCGTAGGGCAGCAACCGTATGGCACAAGTGTTACTCCGGATGGAAACAAGCTTTATGTGGCGAATAGAAACTCGAACAATGTCTCTGTAATCAATACCGCTACAAATTCCGTAATTAATACGATTGGAGGCATGAATATCCCATATGGCTTTGGTAATTTCATAACTGGTGGCCCTAACTGCACCGGCGCGCCCATCACCTTCACCATCACCGTTACGACAACCATCTGGTACAAAGACCTCGACAACGACGGTTACAGCGACGGTGTTACGCAAAATTCCTGCCCACAGCCTCCTGGGTACAAACTTCTGGCGAACCTGACGGTCCCACCTGTCGGTGCCAACGTGGATTGCAACGACAACAATCCGACGATCTACCCTGGCGCACCCGAGCTTTGTGATGGTTTGGACAACGATTGCAATGGCATCGTGGATGACCCCATCCCGCTGCCAGCCCCCTGGACCGCAGGGGCGATTGGCACTGCAAGTGGTAGCAATACTTACAATCCTTGCCCGGTGGTGAATCCGACCTATGTGATCACTTCAAGCGGATTTTCAACAGCTACAGCAGATGCCATTTATTTTGTAAACCGCCTCCTTTGCGGCAATGGCACGATCACGGTGCGGCTGAACAGCATCAGCGGCGCGGGATGGGCGGGTATCACCATGCGGGAAAGTACAGCCCCCGGATCAAAAATGGCGGCCATGAAAACTTCATTGACCAGCACCGGCATCCGGCAGTTCCGAACCACAACCAACGGAGCGAGTCAAATACAAACATTTTCGACCACTTCTTTTCATAAATGGTTGCGCCTTAAACGCACCGGCAGCATTTTTCAATACTACGTTTCCACGAATGGCACAACCTGGCAGTTGGTGGGTTCCGTCAACATCCCCATGAGCAGTTGTCTCCAGGTGGGTCTATTTGCGGAAAGCTTCAACGCGGCACCTGTCACCGCTAACTTTTCGAATGTGACCGTCAGCAGTAGTGGGGCAGAACTTGCAGCGCCCGACAAAGCCGGGCAAGTACTTCCAAACACAGAACTTTCACCGGTTCCGGAAACGATGATAAACGAAGCAGCAGCGCAAACGCCAACGTTAGGATTCAAACTGTTTCCCAACCCCACTACCGGGGAATTGACGCTGAAATTTACCGGCGGGGCGCCCAAAGCGGGCACGGTGCAAATCCTCAATCTCTATGGCAGCGTGGTGAAGCAGGACGAATTGCGCTCCGGTGAGCAGGAGCATGCGTTCACTTTATCGGACTTTCCTGCGGGCGTTTATTTTGTGAGGGTCCTGGAAAGGGAGGAGCTGGTTTGGATAGAGCGCGTGGTGAAGCAATAGCAGGTTGAAATTGTGATGAAAGTCAAGAACCTGCGTGATCTTTCTCATCGTTCCCACGATTGGATAAGGTTTTCTTTGTAAGAAAATACTTATGAAAAAGATTGCATGGTTATCCGTTCTTGCGATGCTGATTCAAGGGAGTCTGGTTGCTCAGATATTGGATCAAGGCAATTTTATCATCGGATCAAGCATCGGATTCTCTACAGCAAATTCTAAGGTCACGACCAATGGTTCGGCAAACGAAGGGCTTGTTGCCCGGCAAATCAACATTGCCCCAAGCTTTGGATATTTTATGATGGACAACTTCGCCGTCGGGCTTGGCGCTGACTTTACCTTGAATTCCGTTACACAACCGAACGAAGATAAAACCGAAGACAGCGACTTGTTATTTGGCCCGTTTGCACGCTACTATTTCCCGATAGACGACAATGTTGCTTTCTTTTTGGTTGGAAACTTTGGTTTTGGCAACGCTAAGGATGAGCAGGTTGTCGGAGAAGACAAACAGAAAATTCAAACGAACGTTTTTGCCCTTGGTATAGGTCCGGGCCTGACGGTGTACTCTAAAGGTGGATTCGGGATTGAAGCTATCTTTAAATACAATTTTGCGAAAAGCAATTTTAACACCACCATCGGAGGCGTAAGCGCTACGACCAATACCCGAACCAACCAGTTTTCGCTGTCTCTGGGGGTTCAGTATTATTTCGGTGGTTTTCAAAAGATTGGGGGTAAAACAGACCCCGCCCCTGGCCTTTTTTAAACGCTGAATAATTATGAAAGATGCACTCGTCCACTTGCGGGCCGCCGTTGAGCGACTCTACCAAAACCTCATTGCTGCGGAGCAGGGGGCGGAAAAAATTATTGCGGGCGTACACCCGAAGCAACAACAGAGTGCAACCAACCTGATTCACTACCTCGCGCTTCGGTGTGAGGACTTGCGCGCTTTGCAGGACGAATTGCACGTCGCCGGGCTTTCTTCCTTAGCAAGTTCGGAAAGCCATATTTTGCGGCAAGTGAAGGCTGTTTTGCGGCGCCTCGGGGCCAACTTTCCGAAAAAAAACAAAGCAATTACCTACGAAGCCGGGACGAAGTTACTGCACCGGCGTGCGAGGGCTTTGTTTGGCCACAAAAAAAACCAGGTCATCCCCCACCTGATGGTTACGTTTGACGAAGGCATGGCTTCCGATTACGCCGCTGTGAAATCTTTGCTGAAAGCCGGTATGAACATCGCACGCATCAACTGCGCCCACGACAGTCCTGGCGAATGGAAAAAAATGATCGCCAATGTCCACAAGGCTGTCGGCGCAACCGGACACCCCTGCAAAATTTATATGGATTTAGCCGGGCCGAAAATCCGAACCACATTGCCGGGCAAAGGCAAAGAAGAAGGCCGCCTGAAACTGCTCGAACAGGAGCAGTTTTACTTGGTCGAAGCCGACGCTGCATTCGATAAAAAAGAAAAAGTGCTGGGCTGCACCCTACCGGGGGTGGTGAAAGATTTGCGCGCCGGCGACCGGGTGCTGTTCGACGACGGGTTGTTTGAAGCCGTTGTGGAAATTCCCGGCGAACGGATCGCAACCCTGCGCATGGTTCGCATTTCGGCAAAAAAGCCTCGAATCAAACCCGAAAAAGGCATCAACTTTCCTGACACCGAATTGACAGTGGGCTGTCTGACAGATTTCGACAAATCGGTGCTGCCGTTTGCACAGAAACACGCCAACCTTTTGGGATTTTCTTTCGTGCGTTCGGTTGCAGATGTAGCAGAATTACAAGAATTAATAGGTAAAGACAACGCAAAAAAATTGCCCCTCATCCTCAAAATCGAAACCTTCGAGGCCGTGCAAAACCTGCCCGCTTTGTTGTTGCAGGGGATGGCGGAACCTGTGTTCGGGGTGATGATTGCGCGCGGCGACCTTGCAGTCGAAATCGGATTTGAACGCCTGAGCGAGATCCAGGAAGAAATTCTCTGGCTTTGCGAAGCGGCGCACGTCCCGGTAATCTGGGCAACGCAGGTGTTGGACACCCTGAACAAAAGCGGGATTGCCACCCGTTCAGAAGTGACCGACGCCGTCCGCGCCGCCCAGGCTGAATGTGTCATGCTTAACAAAGGAAAATACCTGCTCACCGTGTTGGCCACCCTCCAGGACATCCTGCACCGAAGCGGCGGGCACCACGTGAAAAAGCGCTATGTGTTCCGGCCATTGCAGATTGCGGAGCGGTTTTTGAGCACCATCAATTAGTGTTCGTCCATTTATTACGTGTGTGTTCTTTAGAGTTCGAGAGCAAGGCATGCGAAGGCCCCAAAAACGAGAGCCTACTCGCGTAAGTGACCGTTTTTGGGGCCTTTGCATAACGCAGCTATCGGACTCTAAAAACAGACACAAACTAACGGCCTTTAATTCGCTCTAATAATCCCATCACCACCTCCCGATCCCACTTATCAAACCGCCCGCGTTGCACCACTAATCGGTTATCTTCAGGATGATTGACAAAAAAGTGAAAAACAAATTTTTCACGGGGCTCCTGCCAACCGATGATCTGCCCGAATCGCAAGTCGTTGAATACGAGGGTATCCGAGTACATTTCCACCGTATAAAATTCCCGGGAAAAGCGTTTCAGTTGTTGCACGCTTTCGTGGTCGCGAACGGGATTAAGCAAAGAATCGTTGCGCGGAAAATATTCGAATCGGATGTTTTTTTCATCATCAAACAACGATCGAAACCCGACGTGGTACCCGCGATCATCGCCGGCAACCACGTACCAAAGCCAGTTTTGGAGCGGCGCGGGCGTGGTAAAATATCGGGTGTAGGCGATTTTTTGTTTTTCCAGGTTATCCCGCACGTCCGAGTCTATGTAGAGCTTGTTGCCCGTACAATAAACCAAGTATAAGCCGCCCGTGAGGAGGCCAAATTTCCACCAAAATGACCGTTTGGGATGCCTTCTTCGCAGCAAAACCAGCGCTGCGCAGGCTATGCCCGGCCCGATTGAAAAAAACGGATCAGCAACGTACAACACATTAAAAGAAAGCCGCAGCCGGCTGAACGGCTCGAACCACCCGACGCCATAGTTATTGAACACATCTATGAACATATGAAAGAAGATCACCGTGCCAAAAAACAAGATCCATCGTCGCAGGGAAATATTGTGGGGACGGTGCCAACGTTCGGCCAGCAAGGCCATAAACGGCGTGATGAATGCCAAAAACAAAAAGGAATGGGTAAAGCCCCGGTGCGCCAGCAGGCTGCTCGGGGTATCCATCCAGAAGTTTGCAATAAAATCTATATCCGGTACACTCTGGGCCAAAGCGCCCCACAGCATGGCTTTTCTACCGACTGTTTTTCCGGCAAATGCCTCGCCCATGCAGGCGCCGATGGCTATGTGTGTGAGTGAGTCCATATTTTTTTTTATACCTCGCCTCCCGACCACAGTCGGGGTGCGAATCCTTTTTTGTCATACTGAACGCTGCGAATCTTATGGTTAAGCTGAAGGCCATGTGTAAGACTAAGCAGCGTGAAGTATCTCTGCGGACAGGGTAAACGTACTAAAAAATGAATATAGCTCCTAATCTTTCAAAAAATGATGATGAAAGTCACCTGCAAGTTTGATTTCCCACATCGGTTCCTGTTTTCAAACCCACTGATCTTTGTAATAAAAAAGGCTATGCTCAGGTATTTAATGTTGGTCATTGCAGCGCTTTTCATCGGATCATCGCTCCGGGCGCAAACCAGTGAAACTGCCACTGCCATCGTACGCAAAGCCGATGAGCGCGTGCGGGGCAAAACTTCAATTGCAGAAATGACCATCGTCACGACGCGGCCCAAATGGACGCGTTCGATGGACATCAAAGCCTGGACGAAAGGCAATGACTACACCCTGATTCTGGTGGCCGCGCCGGCAAAGGACAAAGGCACGGTTTTTTTGAAACGCAAAAAAGAGGTGTGGAACTGGTTGCCCTCGTTGGAGCGCACGATCAAACTGCCGCCTTCGATGATGTCTCAATCGTGGATGGGCACTGATTTTACCAACGACGATTTGGTCAAAGAGTCTTCCATCGTGGAGGATTACGAACACAAACTCCTCGGCGTGGAACAGCAGGGCGGACGGGATTGCCACAAAATTGAGCTGATCCCAAAACCTGAAGCAGCAATCGTTTGGGGGAAAATTTTGGTCTGGATTGACAAAAAAGACTACCTCCAGATGCGATCTGAATTCTACGATGAATTCGGGGCGCTTTCGCAAACAATGATTGGCTCCGAGCTTAAAATGCTCGGGGGGATTCTGTTACCCTCCCGGTTGGAGATGATTCCGTCCGAAAAAAAGGGGCACAGCACGACTTTGATTTACAAAGCCCTGGCATTCAATAAGCCCATCGAAGATAATTTTTTCACCACAGCGCAACTTTCCAAAGTCAAATAAACAGCAATGATCCTACGACTCGCATGGCGCAACCTCTGGCGCAACCGCAACCGCTCTCTCATCGCCATGGCGTCGGTGTGGTGCGCGGTGGTACTGGCCATTGTGCTGAGTAGTTTGCAAAAAGGCATCTTCGATCGGCTGATTGACAACGTGGTCAGTTTTTACAGCGGCTATGTACAGGTGCATCATGCAGGTTATCAGGCGGAACAAACCCTGGAAAACAGCTTTACGCTGAACAGTGCCATGCAGGATACAGTGCTGTCTACCCCAGGAGTGGCCTTTGCAACCCCAAGGCTGGAAGCGTTCGCGCTTGCGTCGTCGGGGGAAAAAACCAAAGGGTGTTTGGTGACCG
>JALHRK010000103.1 GCA_022841505.1 Saprospiraceae bacterium
CAAAGGTTAAATGAAACTGTCGCAAGTGGGAAGGTAACGTCGTTAATGGTACTCAGTGATTTATAGAGTGACTGATTATTTAGCCGTTTTCAACGTTCGAAAAACAACCTCCTTTTTTCTTGACAGCTACCTTATCCCCCTTATCTTTGTGTAGAGAAAAAGAATGGTACCAAATCTAATTTAACAGTTATCTTACAAATCAGAGAGGATTGCAAGGTTTTGTCAGATAAAATATTGAAATCCAGTAAAATGTGGATAACTTATCTGGAAAAAATTTGCCGCGCATGATTTTACGCTCCATCTTTGAATTATGATTGTGGTAGTAATAGAAAGAGATACTCTGGAAGTATAAAGAAAACGCCCTGACTGGAATCAGGGCGCATTGATAATTTATTCTTGAATCAGCCATCATGAACGACTGATTTAGTCACTCCTTGATAAAGGAATAGACTTTGTACTTAGAGAATACAAAGTTACGTCTATTCTTGTAAAAAGTATACACTCAATGTATGTTTTTTATATAGCTAAGGAAGATTATTGTAGTCTGCGCATGATGGCTAAAACAACATCCAATGAGAAAGTTGTTGAAGCCGCCTCGTCGTCGAAAACGACCACCTGCGCCCAAAATGCGCTTTGAAACTTGGTTAAGAGTTCTTGATGTACTCTACAAGTCTACTTTAACGGTTAAGGTAGTAACGGAAGTTCTACCGACCTTTATTGACTTTTTTAATCAGTGGCCATCCTGACCCTGAAGAAAAAGTAACTAAACATCAAAGCGGGCGGGAATCAACATTCCCGCCCGCTCATTTTCTTTCCGTTTCTTAAAGTCAACCAGCTAAAGCTGGTGACTACAGCACCTCGCTCACCTCATTGTAAGGCAGTCCAAATGCATCAGACACGCCTTTGTACACCACTTTCCCGTTCACCACGTTCAAGCCCAACTGAAGCGCCAGGTTGTCGGCGCAGGCCTTTTTCCAGCCTTTGTCGGCGAGTTGGATGGCGTAAGGTAACGTGGCGTTCGTCAAGGCGATGGTGGAGGTGTAAGGCACCGCACCCGGCATATTCGCCACGCAGTAGTGCACCACATCGTCAATGATGTAGGTCGGATTCTCGTGGGTGGTTGGTTTGGTCGTTTCGAAGCAGCCGCCCTGGTCCACGGCCACGTCCACCAATACGGTGCCGGGCTGCATGGTTTTGAGCATGTCGCGCGTGATAAGCTTCGGCGCTTTGGCGCCCGGGATGAGGATGGCGCCGACGATCAGGTCGTGGTCGCGCACCAGTTTCCGGATATTGTACTCGTTGGAGTGGATCGTCGTTACATTGGCTGGCATCACATCGGCAAGGTAGCGCAGGCGCGGCAGACTCACATCGAGGAGGGTAACCTGTGCGCCAAGACCCGCCGCCATTTTGGCTGCCTGCATGCCCACAATCCCGCCGCCGATGACCAATACGCGGCCCGGAGGTACGCCCGGTACACCGCCCAGCAATACGCCGCGGCCTTTTGCCGGTTTTTCCAAATATTTGGCGCCTTCCTGGATGGCCATTCGACCTGCCACTTCAGACATTGGTACCAGCAATGGCAGGGAGCGATCGGGCAATTCCACCGTTTCGTAAGCGAGACAAATGGCGTCGCTCGCAATCATAGCCCGGGTCAGGGGCTCGTAAGAAGCAAAGTGAAAATACGTGAACAGCAATTGGTCCGGCTGGATAAGCGGGTACTCCTGCTCGATGGGTTCTTTCACTTTGATGATCATTTCCGCAATGCCGTAAACGTCTTCTATCGCGGGGAGGATTTTTGCGCCGGCACTGACATATTCGTCATCCGAAAAACCGCTGCTTACCCCTGCCGTCGCCTGCACGTACACGGCATGTCCGCGCTTGCTCAGCTCCAGCGCCCCTGCGGGCGTCAGGGCAACGCGGTTTTCGTTGTTTTTAATCTCTTTTGGAACTCCAATAATCATGTTTTGAGTCGTTTTATTCGATTAGAGAATGCTTTTCGCCGCGCAAAAATAAGCAGGTCTGGTTAATTCACGGCCTCTCCTGCAATTTTCCTTTCAACAACTCAAAAGCCCGAACAAAATCGGGGATGCCGTAGCCCAGTTCATTGTCGGGCGCATGGGCCTGGCTGCCGCTTTTCCGCACTGCGTCCATGATTTCGATATTCGTTTTTTCGGGAAAAGCACTCCACAAAGCAGCGATCATTCCGGACACCAACGGCGCCGACAGCGAGGTGCCGCTGGCGGGGCGAAGCTGGTTGGAGGACGAGCTGGCAGACATCACCCGCGAACCCGCTGCGGAAACATCCGGTTTGATCCTGCCGTCGGCGGTGGGCCCGAAGGAACTGAAACCGGCTTTTTTCCCCTTGCTGTCAACCGCACCAATCGAAAATGCGCCTTTGGAGTCCGCCGGCACGCCTACGTATTTCCAATCAGAATCACCTTCGTTCCCGGCGCTGTTCACCACGATCATGCCCCGGGCGGTGGCTAATTCCGCAGCCTTGCTGGCGTCAGAAGTGCCGTTGAGGCTGCTGTATTGATAGTCCATTGTTTTGTCAGTGAAGGTCGTATAACCCAAAGAAGAGTTGACGATGTCCGCGCCAAGGCTGTCGGCATATTCCAGGCCGGCAATCCAGTTGCACTCTTCCACCCGGTATTCCGAGCGCACGTCTTCCGTTTTCACCAGCACGTAAGCCGCATTTGGAGCTGCGCCCACCAAAACGCCGGGCTGGTTGGCGCCCATCACCGAAAGTACCTGCATCCCGTGCGAGCTTGATTCGCAAACCTGCCAGTCGTTGTCCACAAAATCGCGGGCAGGAAACAGGAGGTTTTTCGTGCGCAGGCTGTCAAAAACGTAGTGTTTGTCGGCACTGGTAAACCCGCCGTCCAGCACCGCTACCGTAATTCCGTTGCCACGGTGGCCCAAGGCGTGCAGGTTATGGCCATTCATTTGTTTGATTTGCTGGTCGGCGTAGCCGTAATGGAGGCTGTCAATGGAAACCGCTTTGCGTTCGGCGTCAAAGGTACCTTCGGGCGCTTTGTTTTTCCAGACGCTGGCCACCGGCGCTTTGCCAACAAAAGTCACCGACGCCACACACGGCAGCTTTTCCAATTGTTTGATCACCTCCGCTGTTGCAGTCACCGTTGCTGCATTAAACCAGCGGGAAGTGTACTGAATCCCGGCGCCGTTATCTTGTAACTGGGCGACGTATTTCGGGTTCACCGGCAGGTCTTGCGCGGTAACGGGCGTGTCCGTTTTTTTCCTGCGATCTAAAGCTTTTTGCGACAAAAAAGCTTCGGGCTTTTTGATTGAGAACGGCGTCCCAGCTTTGTCTTTAAATGTAACCCAATAAAAACCAGGTAATTCTGCAACAGTCGCAGGTGCAGCCGGTTGGGCGAATGAGGAGCCTATCGCAGCTAAGCTAAAGAAAACGAAGAGCGATAAGCGCGTGATTTCAGGTAACTTCATCATCTAAACGAATTTTAAATTGAACTTCCAAAGATTTGTACAACAGCAGTTTCCATTCTTCCCGCTGGTATTCGCGGTTGATTTGATAAATGGTGTCCTTAATCGAATTCAAAGTCAGGATCCGCCGGGGCGCCTCCTGGGTATAGTAATCCTGACGGTGAATCTTCATGGGGGTCACTAAGGATTCTTTGGCCACTTTGATCATGTAGTGCTGGTCTTTGCCTTCTTTGTTTCTCCAACGCTGCAAACCTTCTTCCGGTTCTAAAATCAACGCAGCGCAAGGGCCTTCCACCCTAAAAACCATGCCGAACAGCACATCGCCTTTTTCCTCCGGTTCCGGCGCTTCGTGCGAATTTGGTGCGCACAACGTCCTGAAAAAGGGGTCTTTTGCCGTTTTTGTAGCATCTGCCTCCGCCTTCATGACCTGGTAGTAGCGGTCGCGGAACCAGATTGCAGCGCCGTTGAAATAAAAACCAAGCTGTTCAAACAGGGTGCGATAATACGAGCATACTTCCAAAGGTTGGGCGCCATAAATGTGCACAAAACAACGATTGCCGTCCGGATTCCCCGCTTCGCAAAGCGCTTTTTTCCAGTCAAAAAAATCGGTTTCCCATTGTTCGATGGATTCCCGCAGGGCTGGCTGGTAAGGTTCGATGCCCAACACGGCAATGCTCAGCGCCATTTCGATGGATTCGATTTGTTCGCTCAGTTGATGGCCCCGGTCGGACAAAGCCAGTAAGGCGGCGTACCGGGCGGCCTGTTGGGGGTCTTTCCAAAATGCCTTTTGTTCTTTTTGGGCCAACCGCTCCAGGGTATGGATTTCGCTGGAAAAACTGCTGAACAGGTACCCGCTGAGGATGCCCTGAATTTTTCGGCGCAGGGAACCTCCATAATTGGCATAGTTGGCTTTTTCCAATTCTTCGAGCAAAAGATCCAAACCCAGCGGGTCGCGTTTGATCCGAATGGCCGGTGCGCCTTCCGTTAATTCTACCAAAACGTCCAGGCGCTCATCAAAATCTTCCTGGTTTAGTTTGCGCGCAAGCGGCAGCACCAATTGTTCACGAATGGTGCGCTGTAAATAACGCGCACCGTATTTTTCGTGGTAGCCTTGTTCCGCAAGGAAATCCAGGACTGGTTCTTCAATTTTCAGCGACATGCGCCGGAAGCGGATGCCTTCGCGTTGTTTCAACAGAGCGATTTCGCGTTCTACGACAAACCGCACCGACAACTGGTCGAGCGGTGAAAACGGGATGAGTTCATCAATGCGGTTGAACAACTCCGGGCGGAAATGTTGCTGAGCCACGTTCATGAAATGGGCGATGGCTTCTTCCTGTTCAGCGCCTTGTTGCAACCGCACCCGCCCCATTTGAAAGCGCGCAGCTCCGATATTGGAGGTCATGATGATGATGGCGCTGCAAAAATTGACTACCCGACCATTTCCGTCGCTGAGACGGCCTTCGCCCAATATTTGCAAAAGCAGGTCAAAAAAACCGGCATCCGCTTTTTCGATCTCGTCAAATAGCAACACGCAAAAAGGCTCGCGCCGAACTGCGGACGTAAGCTGCCCATCGGTGCCGGGCCCGCCGCCAATGAGTCTGTTGACCGCGCCATAATCAGAAAATTCGCTCATGTCAAAGCGCACCATGCGGTCGCGGCTGCCAAACATGAATGCGGCCAATACTTTCGCCACTTCTGTTTTTCCAACCCCGGTAGGGCCCACAAACAACAGCGATGCAATGGGTTTTCCGGTTTTGGAAAGGGCGGTTTTTATCCCAGTCAAGACGTTTGCCAGCACGGCTACGGCCACTTCCTGTCCAAAAACCTGGTTGTTGAAATGCGTCAGCACCGCTTTGCCATCCATCGGAATATCGGGGTCTACGATAAAGGGCGGCATTCCGCTTTCTTCACAAAACCGCTGCATCACCTCCGATCGGCCAATGGTCTTCGGTGCGGGGGCTGCTTTTTCGCGCATCAACAAGGCTTCGAGAAACCGGATGGGTTTGCCGGGCATCCCCGAATAGGGGGCAAAACGCCGGTGCAGGCGAATGGCTTCCCGGATGGCTTCTTCTTCCACCCCGATATTTTCCAAGCCGGCTAATTCTTTGATTTTGCCCAGCACCATAAACTCCAATTCTCCTTCCGAAGGCTCTTCGAGGCGGATGAGTTGAAACTGGCTCAGGTAAGTCGGGCTTTTCAATTCGATGAGCGACAATTCTTCTTCCGTGCATTCGGTGATCATGCTGACTTCGCCCCGACTGATAAAAGGCAGCAGGTATTCAGCGATGCTGACATCGTTGCCTTCGTATTTCCCAACTTCAAAAAGTTCGGCTAAATTGCGCACAAACAGGTAGTCTTCCGTGGTGGCCAATTCCTTGCACAACAACGGCAGGTTGTATTCCCAGCCGGCGTTTTCGGTCATGAGTTCCTTGATCAGCAACGAAGCAGTCGTTTCTAAAATGCGGCCTTTGATCTTGAATTTTTTGTGCTGATGCGCCATTTCCCAAACCAAGGCCGTTTTTCCGACGCCGGAAGGGCCAACCAGCAACACATTGCGGTTGAACCGCCCTTTTAATGCCCGGGCCAATTGTTCCAAATCGGCTTGCCGCCCAAACACTTGCTGGCGGGGTATATCAAGCGGGGTTACGACTTTGTCGAGCAGAGAGGCTTCCTCCCGATCCCGCGTGCGCGCAACCTCCGCCGGACGCGGAAACTCCAGTTGGATGGGATGCTGTTGCAATTCAATGGCCTGGAACCAAATAGTAGAGACGATGTTTTGAACGTAGGTCAGGCGGCGGTTGGCCGAAAATTCAAGGCGAATGGTTTCCTGCAGGCAGTTCAACAGGGCTTCGGCGTCTTTGCCAAATCCTTCCACACCCAAAGCCGGCACGATGCCCCAAAATCCGCCGGACTGTTCATTAAAATAGTATTCAAACTGGAGGTCAAAACCGGGAAAATTAAAGCCGTCAGCAGCTTTAGGGAAAGACACGTGCAGGAAGTTCCTGAAAAAATCTCCTTTTCGATAGGTTTCCAGCAGGGTATGAAACTGACCTTTGTTCAACATTGCTTTTTGCAGGGCTTCCGCGTACTGTTCCGCCACCACCCGCAAAGGCTGCCCTAAACGCAGCGCTTCCGGGTCGTTCATCGGCATCGTCAGCACGTTGCCTGCGTGAAAATGCAGTTTAAATGCGAAAAAGGGTATGGTCAGACTGGTACTCATGGGTGTTGTTTCGGGGCGGTAAGATAGGGAATTGGGATTAAACCACAATCACCCCTTCTTCTACCCTACCAAAAGTATGGGCAATGCCCTGCTGGTACCGGCTTCCACTCAACAAAGCCAGCGCTGCATCTACATGGTGCCAATCGGATAGCTCTGGGATGGCGCAGGAAAACTGGGTTGCCAAAGCCTGGACGACTACTCCTATGTTGGATAGTTCTTTTTTATACCCCAATTCATTTAAAATCAGAAACTTAGAAAGATACGCCGGGTAAGTTTCATGAACTTCAATGCCTTCAGCTCTCAATTGAGCAGCTAATTGCATGGCGCGGGCCGTAAGCCCACCCAAAAACATGGGTGACATAGCATGTAGTTGCTGGTCTGCCAGGCGATAAAAATAGTCTTCACAACCTGACAAACCGCAATATTTTCCGGGTAGGGATAGTGGAGCGTCTATGAATATTTTTTGAGGTCGGTGTTTTAGTGCCCACGAGGTAATAAAGGCATCCGCATCCTGTCCTTTTACACTTGAAGTGAAATAAAGAAGGCCTTCCTGAGCACAGGCAATAACAGTCGTGCCGGCGAGCTTGGCGCCATAGTCTATGCCTGCGATCATTTTATTTAAAAACTATTTACAATCGCCACAAAATCTCCAGCTTTTAGAGACGCCCCGCCAATCAACCCACCATCCACATCAGCTTGGGAAAACAACTCCGCTGCGTTGGAAGGATTGCAACTGCCGCCATACAGGATGGAAGTTAGTCCGGCCACTTGCTGGTCGTATTTTGAAGCAATGAGGCTGCGGATGTGCGCGTGCATTTCCTGCGCTTGTTGCGAGGTTGCAGTTTTGCCCGTGCCGATGGCCCAGACGGGTTCGTAAGCAATCACCACTTTTTCAAAATCAGCTGCTGATAAGTGGAACAGCGCTGTTTTGATTTGCGCAGCCACCAGATCGAGGTGCCCGCCCGCTTCGCGCACGTCGAGTTTTTCGCCGCAGCAATAGATTGGATGCAGGCCTTCTTTCAGGGTCGCGTCAATTTTTTTGGCAATCAGCTCATCCGTTTCCCCGAAATATTCGCGGCGTTCAGAGTGCCCCAGAATGACATATTCTACGCCAACGGATTGGAGCATAGCCGCCGAGACCTCACCGGTATATGCGCCCGAGCCTTCCTGGTGGCAGTTTTGCGCCCCAAGTTTCAAGCTGCGTACGTCTTTGATCTGACCACTGATGGAGTTGAGGTGCAGAAAAGGCGGGCATAAAATGACCAGGGTTTCCGTGGGCTGGAGTTGTCCGACGATGTCTTTCACTAAAGCGCGACCTTCTTCATAGGTCTTGTTCATTTTCCAGTTTCCTGCAACGATGCGTTGGCGGCTCATTTTCATGAATTGTTGTTTAAAGATTTTGTTTTTTTAAAAGCAGAACTTTCCAGCAAAAAGGCGAGAACGACTGCGCCGACCATCATGGCTAAGTTCCAATACCACTCAATAGGCGCTTTATTGATTTCCACAAAAATCACATTTTCAGGCAGTTTGTAACGCGCCGCTGAAAATTGATCCGAGCGGTCCTTTTCGCTGGGAATTTTGCGAACGATGCCTTTGAGGGTAAATTCCTTGCGTTCGATGCAATTGTTTTGGGAAAGGCAATCGGGTGAAAAATCTTCGGTCCAGGCCACAATGGCCGGTTGCACCACCTGGTTGCTGTCCAATGCCGTCAACTGCGCGCGGTCGAGCAACGGGTACAACAAAATGGGCTTGTCGGGAAAACGCCTGCCTGGCGCGTGCAGGAAATCCCCGCTTTGCCAGGCACCGGTAACTTCGATAAAATCGGAGTCGCCGATGTTTTCGCGCACAACTTGCTCCATGGTGTAGGTACGCAACTTGTGGGTTCCAAAGTTTTGGGAAATCAGACTGTTACAGCCATTGATAAACAGCACAATACAGCCCAGGACAACGATAAAACGGAATAGCATGCGGATCTGGTTATTGGTTATTTGTTATTTGTTATTGGTTACTGGCGGGACACCAATAACCAATAACAAATAACCCGTAACCAGTTAATCAAGCTTTGGTTTTTGTTGATCAAACCCGGTTTGCTCCTGGTAAGCCTGAGCCACCGCCAGCAAGGTTGCTTCTTCAAACAGTTTGCCCGTGAAGGTAATGCTGGTTGGTTTGTTGTTTTTCATGCCGTTGGGCACTACCACGCAAGGGTGTCCGGTCAGGTTGGTGGTCAGCAGGCTGCTGCTGGCCCAGGTTGGGTTGAGGTAGACATCCACCTCTTTGAACACTTTTTCCATTCCTTCAATCATTTGCGCGCGCACCCGGTTGGCCTGAACGTATTCTACCGCAGGAACCATGCGTGCCTGACGGAAATAATTGGGCCATGCGTCTTTCGTCTGGCGGACCATCTGGTCGTCTTTATTGGTGCGGGTAAGGTCGTCGAAAGCGGCGGCAGCTTCTACGCCAATCAGGAAGCTGATGTCCGGATATACCGGCAGATCCATAGGGATCAGTTCGTAGCCCATCATCTGCAAGGTCTTCAACGTCAGCGAATCCTGCGTTTTGAACGGATAAGCCTTGTCAAAATCTTTCTTCAGGTAGCCGATTTTGAGCTTTTTATTGATTTTGATGCCTGCATCATAGGTGAACGGCATATTGATGACCGAAAGGTCTTTGTTGTCTGCGCCGGTGATGTAGCTCAGAACCACGGCACAATCCTCCGCGCTTCTGGCAATCGGGCCAACTTTATCCATGCTCCAGTTGAGCGTCATGATGCCATGGCGGCTCACCCGGCCAAAAGTAGGGCGCAAACCTGTAACCCCGCAGGTTGTAGCCGGAGATACTATGGAGCCCAGGGTTTCGGTGCCAATCGCAAAAGGTACCAATCCGGCAGATACCGCAGCTGCTGAGCCCGCAGATGATCCACTGGAACCGGTCTTCATATCCCATGGATTTTTGGTTTGTCCGCCAAACCAGGTATCGCCCATGGCCAGTTCGCCAACGCTGAGTTTGGCAACCAGTACAGCACCCGCAGCCCCCAGTTTTTCCACGACAGTGGCATCGTACTTAAAAACCTGGTCTTTGAAAATTTTAGAGCCCCAGGTTGTCGGATGGCCATTGGTAGCCACAATGTCCTTTAATCCGTAAGGAATGCCGTGCAGCATGCCTTTGTATACCCCGCTTTTGAGGTCTTCGTCCGCCTGGCGAGCCTGCTCCAATGCTGTTTTTTCGGTCAGGGTGACCACACACTTCAGTTTGGGGTCGTACTTCTTGAGGCGCTCGATGAAGTATTTCGTCAATTCCTCGGAAGTAATCTTTTTCCCAATGATGAGTTTAGACAATTGGACAACAGAATAATACGCCAGATCATCCATATTGCCAGGCAACTGTGCATTCCCGGCAGAGCTGTAACCCCCCATCATTGTGCCCGCAGGCATTTGATAGCCCGGAGGAACCGGGTTGAAAACCAGCGCCATTGGCGTAGAATTTGGCAAAGCCAGTTTTCGGATGTCTTCGTAACTTTTGCGGTAGTCGTCGAGTTCAGGCAGCAGCGAATCCACTTCGGCTTGTGTAAATTCCAGTCCTGCAATATTGGCTGCCCCGCGGACATCAGCCGCTGTAATCACTTTTAATACTTGCTGATATGAAAATGCGCCCAATGCAAATGCGCCCAGAATCAGCCCGATCAATTTTGTCTTGTTCATCTTTAATTCGGATAGTTAAAAAATTCGTGCGAATATCCGAAAAATTATGTTGCTTGCGAAGCATTGGCAGCAATGTGTTCTGTTAAAAGGTGTTGGGAAGGGGTATAAAAAAAGAAAACCGCTCTGAGGCGGTTCTCTTTTGAGGAGCTTAGTTTTATGTTCTAATAACTGAATGTTTCAAAAATAAGGGACTTTCCTGTTAAGGAAGTCCCCGACACAAAAACACGCTTCTTGTTGATAGGTGAGAAGAAAAGAATATCTTGAATCAAAATTGATGTTCTTTCATATCAAAGCACAAATTTAGGCTTGCTTCCCCATTGCGCAAACCACATGATCATGGGGTACCCTACCCCATTTGCCCCTACCCCACTCTTTACATCCTATTTCAAATCTCACCAATCATCAATCATCAATAAAAAAATGCTTTCATTGACAATTGACTGTTAAAACCTTGGCGAGGTTACTAAGCAATAGAACACAAGGCCAATTGAAATAGAACGAAAAAAAAATCGCACCATACAGCTCCTGCATAGCGCGATTTTTATTTTCTAATCTGCTAAAATTCTAAATGGCCTATTGCAGATTCGCCAGATAAATGTCTTTTACCATGTTCCGAAGGGAAGCTGCACCGGCGCCGATGGGCGAGTTCACAAAAACCACGATCTCATATCCACCCGGCAGGAACGTAGCCACGCACTGTTCTGTATTGCCAGCGCCATCGCCCCATGAACCGTTTTTGTCGTATAGTTTACCAGCAGGTGTGTTGATGATGCGGTCAATTCCAAATCCGTTGTCGAGTGCGTACTGCGCTTTTGCAACCGGAAGAATTGTGTTTTTGCGGCGGAAATGATCCATCACTTTCAAAACTTCAGTCACCGAAAGTCTCCAGCCTGCGCCACCACTAACCGAAGACAAGTCGCCTGAATTCCAGCCGCCCTGGTTGAGGTGTGGGAACCGGTAGGCGAAAGCGTTGTTGCTGGCCGGCGTCGTGAAGCCTGCGCTGGCTACCCCTGCAGGAGTCAGTACTTTTGCCTGAACGTAGTTGCGGTAAGCGTTGATGGTGATCAAATCCCAGGTCACATCATTGACTCCGCCGAAGTTTGCATTTTTGGAAATATCGCCGTTGATAACCGAAATCAGGATCCGGCAAAGACCGAAGTTGGTATTTTCGTATTGGTAACCACCTACTGCCGAAACCCCGGCTGCGATTTCGCCTTTCATGGTTGCAAAGTTCGTGGCAGAACCCGGTACTTCGATACCCGATGTGTGGGTCAGCAGGTTGCGGAAGCTGATTTGGTTGATATTTTGTCCTTTGGCCCAGTATGCTGGGAGGTAGTTGATGATTTTGGCGTCAACCGAGATGCCTTTTGTTTCCAGCAGTTTGTACATGGCAATACCGGTGATGAGTTTGCTCACGCTGGCAACGTGCATGCGGGTGTCTAAGGTCCAGCCTTTGCTGCCGTTGGCGGGTGTTTTAGCCCAGTTCCAGATCAGGGTTTGGTTGGGGGCGCCGTTTTTGCGCAATTGGAGGGCGTAACCGGTCACCTGATCTTTGATGGCCGAATGAAACTGGCTGGCAAAGTTGGAAGAGTTCAGCGTAGTTCCGTTCTTCGGGGTCGCCAGAAAGCCCGCGCTAAATTTGAAATCAACTTCTTTGATTTCCTTCTCTGTTTTAATTCCTCTGATGTTGTCAGGGTCAATTTTGTGATCGCGCACTTGCTGTTCGGTAATGCCTAATGGCAATTTTTGTGGTTGTTGCGCTTGTACCTGAAAAGAAAAAAACAGTGCCAAGACCATGCTCAGGGATGATAAAATGCTTCTCGTTTTCATGATTGAAAAATGTTTAAAATGTAGTTAGGTGAATGTGCCTACTCTGGTTCCGCTTTTCGGCTTCCGCGGTTGCCCTTTGTCGGGCGTATGAGGGATGAATATTTGCATCGTTCTCGCAATCATGTGTAACGGAAGGAAAAGAGGTGCCCAGGTTGGTTTGATTTTTTTGAAAAAAGATAATTATTACCACACCTCTTCTGGAGTAAAGTGTCGCGCATGGCTTAGAAACACAGGAATAAAGGGTAGCGAGGTGCAGCGCACCGCAAGATTTGTAAACCACGAGAATCAGGTGAGCGAGGTGCAGCACACCCCAATATTAGCAAACGGCATAATCAGAAATAGGATGAGCCATGCGAATCAGGGGCAAAAAGAGGTCCATATGAGCCTCTATATGGCCCTTTCCAAAGTGATTTACGCCAAACAAACAGCATTTTACAGAGTTTCCTGGGAAGTAATTACACTCCGTGAAACCCCTTTTAACTCCGCGAGACTCCGCGAAATTAAATGACTGGAGTTCCTCGGAGTAAACGCGGAGTTTTGCCGAGCCAGACATCACAACCCTTGCATGACTCCTACCCCATTACTCCCACGAATACACCAAATTAATTTCCGCCGCTGCACCAAACGAAGTAGCCAGCGCATGCCGCAATGGAATATCCAACCCAAATCCAGCTTTAAAATGGCCAAAATTGAGGCGGCTTTGCTCCCCAAAAAACAACCCGGCTTCTACGTGCAGCGCAAGGCCCAGTTCGGGGCCCAACCCCACATTGAAGCCAGTGCCGGCCCAAACCAATTCACTGATCTGGCACCGGGCATTGAGGTCAATGTTGATCGGTGCGCCGGGTACGTATTTAACCCAAAGGGAAGGTTCGATAAAGGACGTTTCATTGCCAATCCAGGTGGCGTCCCAATAGCCGCCTACCACAGCGTACAGGTGCGGCGTTCTGCGAATGGACAGCAACGGGTCTTCTCCAAACTCCGTTTGAAATCCGAACGTTTGCGGGGAAGAAATGCCGGCGTAGTAGCGATTTTTATAGTGGTAAAAAATGCCTGCCCCAACATCGGGCCGGTAAATAACTTCATTGCCCAACGGTTGGGTGAACGGATCAGGAAACCGGATATCGCTGAGGCGCGCCCGGTATTGCACAACCCCCGCCTGAATCCCAATGGTAATGGAATGATCCACCCGGCGGCTCAACCGGATGCGGTAAGCATAGCGCGCGAATAAACCGGTTTGGCCGATTTTTCCGGTTCGGTCGTTGAGCAAATGGGCGCCCCAAACGCTGTTGTAATCGTCCTGAACCCATTCCCAATTGACCGACTGGGTGCTAGGAGATTCCGGCACGTTCCACCACTGCTCGCGCAAGGAAGCACTCAGGGTCATGGTCCGGTCGTTCAGCAGGTAATTGTTGGAAATGGCTGCCGGGTTTAAAATGCTCCATTGGTCGCGGTAGAGGGTGGTTAGCGGGGTTTGCTGGGCGTGGATTGTTAGCGGGGATAATAGTAAAAAGAGGCAAGGGGCAAGGGGCAAGAGGCAAAAGGCAAGAGGCAAGTTTGCAAAACGTAAACATGAAAGTTTCGTTTTGCGAACTTGCGAACTTGCCAATTTGCCAATTTGCCAATTTGCACACTTGCCTACTTGCCAACTTGCCAATTTGAATAAGCTCAAATTCATGGGATTAGAATTTTTGTTCAAACAGATGAATCACCCCGGTTTGGGTTTCGCCGACTTGTGCTTCGCCTTCAAAGGCTCGTAGCTGATAGTAGTAAGCGCCTTGCGGCAAAGGTTTTTGACTGCCCATCATGGTTCCATCCCAGGGGCCGTCGTTGGCATAATCTCCTGATTTGTACACCAGGTCTCCCCAACGGTTCACCACGAGAATTTCAACTTTGGTAAAGCCGCCGATGCCTTTTACCTCCATGAATCCATTGCGGCCTGAATCGTTGATAATCAAGCCTTCCGATACGGTAGGCAGATTAAATACTTCAATCCTCACCGTTGCAGTATCGCAGGGCAACTGGCAATTGGATTCAGGCGGACAAACCACGTATTGAAAAGTAACGACGCCTCTGAAACCTTCATCCACACTATAGCGGAAGCGATTTGTAGCTTCCAGAAACTCCAGAACGCCTTCCTCTGGTTCATTCAGCGGGTACATGATGGTATCGGGTAAGCCTGCTAAATTATCGTTGAGCAAAACTTCCATCACTAATATTTGATTCGCAAACTGAAGCCGGTAATTGTCGTCTCCGAGTATGGGCGCGCGTTCCGAAAACAAGGTCACGGTATCGGCAGCAACATTTGGGCACCCCTCAATAGAAACCTGCCAGACAAAACGATTGGCGCCTACCTGCAAATTGGAAACCGTGGCAACAGTTTGAGCCACTTGCTCTATTTTAGCGGAACCCAGGGAAACCCATACCCCTGTTCCGGAGGTAAGTGGCAAGGCGTTCAGGGTTGCCGCTGAGGCGGTGCAAATCAGCGTATCCAACCCTCCAAACACCGCCCCCTCCGGAAACCCAAGTACCGTCATCGGCGCAGCACCCAAGGGAACCGACCGGCAGCCCAATGAGTCGCGCAGGACAAAATATGCTCCGGAAAGCGCCGTTGAGCTCGCAATCAGGGTGACAGAAAGCTCGGTTGTAATGACGGAATCCCCGTTTGGCAACAGCCATACATAATTCACCACCGGAGAAGGAAAAAGGTCTTCCGCAATGAGTGTAAATTCTTCGCCCTGGCAAATTTCATCCGGCACGCTAAGCGCATAAGCCGGTAACGCCCTGCAATCTCCGCCGCCAGTCCCTCCGGCCACAATGGTTGCGCTTGCCGTGACCGGGCAAACGCTCACACCGCCTGCTGTGCTCGTCACGGTGACCGAATAAACCCCGGGAGCGAGGTTGCTGATGCCCGGCGTGGTTGCCCCATTGCTCCAACTATAATTGTAAGGCATGGTCCCGCCGCTTACATTGGCCGTTGCCGTGCCGTCATTGGCGCCAAAGGTAGATTCATTGGTCGCAGTTACCTGAACGACCAACGCTGCCGGCTGATTGATGACAGCCGTTGCATTTGCCGAGCAGCCGGCCATATCCGCTACGGTTACGCTATAATTGCCTGCCAGTAACCCCGACGGATTTTGTTGGCCGTTGAGTGCAGGATTATTCCAGGTGAACATCAGGTTCCCGGAAGCGTTGCTGAGGTTTACAGTTAATGCGCCGTCGCTGCCGCCAAAACAACTAACCTGACTGACGGTGATGCTGTCTATACTTAAATTGCAATTGGCAGCATTGATGGTAAAGCCGCAGGTTTGCGTACAGCCATTTTCATCCGTCACCGTGACCGAATAGGTCCCCGCAGGTAATCCCGGAATCAGGGTAAATCCTGGAAGCACATTATTGAGCTGGCCGCTGGAAGGGCCGGTAAAGTTGATGGTGTAATTTGCTGTGCCGCCGCTGATCCCGATGCGCCCCCGTCCGTCGCTGCCGCCGGGTTGGGAGACGGGCGCATCCTGGGAACAATCGAGCAGCAAAGCAGCAGGTTCACTGATGGTAATAGATGCAATGTCGGTACACCCACTTGCATTTTCAATGGTGACGCTGTAATTCCCCGCGCCAACGTTGCTGAGCACCGAATCGGTGACGCCATTGCTCCACGTAAAATCCCACGGCTCGCCGCCACCGGAAACTGTGGCTGTGGCGCCGCCCGTTGTTTCGCCATTGCAATCCACCGAAACGACATTGGTGATGCTGACTGAAAATCCGGCGCAGGAGAAGGAAGCAACCACCGCCGAAGCGGTCTGGGTGCATCCGTTTTCGTCTGTTGCGGTAACGCTGTATGTCCCGGGCGCCAGTCCAGTGATGGTTGGGGTGGTGTCGTCGTTGCTCCACTCAAATAAGATCGTGCCGGTTCCGCCGGAAGCTGTCGCTGTTGCGGTTCCATTATTTGCGCCAAGCGCTGTTTCATCCGTTGCAGTAACTTGCAACGTCAGCAGAGTGGGCTGAGAAATCACGGTGGCGGATACTTCCTGACACCCAGCTACATCGGCGACCGTCACGGTGTAAGTGCCGGGCGCCAGGTTGTTGATGGTTGGCGTTATTGCACCAGTGCTCCAGATGTACGTAAACGGACCTCCAACGCCAACCGGTATTGCAGTAGCACTGCCATCTGCTTCACCGTTGCAGCTAACATTTACGCCGCTGACTGTTAATGAAAACCCGGAACACGAGACTTCGTCTACGGTAACAGAACCTATTCTTTCACAGTCATTTGCATCGGTTACCGTTACGAAATAGGTACCCGGCTCAAGGTTGGTTATGGTTGGTGTGGCGCCGCCGTTGCTCCATTCGTAAAGTAAAATACCCGTTCCGCCGCTGGCATTGGCAGTTGCCGTGCCGTCGTTAGCGTTGAACATCGTTTCATCGGTTGAAGTCAGCTCCAGAAACAAAGCAGGCGGGGAGAATAAATTTATATTTTGTGAAGCCGGGCAATTATTTGCATCCGTCACTGTAACGGCATAAACGCCAGCCGGAAGCCCATTGATGGTCGGGATCATGGCGCCTGTATTCCATAGGTAGTCATAAGGCCCTGTCCCTCCAACAGGGACAGCCGTTGCCGTTCCCGTTGATTCGCCGTTGCAAAGCGGATCGCTTCCGTCAATTGTCACCGAAAATGCGCCGCAATCAAAGGGTGCAACCGTACCCGAATCTTCTATCGTACACCCATTGGCATCGGTCACCGTGACGGTGTAAGTTGCCGGCGGGAGGTTGGTGATGGAAGCCGTCGTGCCACCGTTGCTCCAGTTGTAGAGCAAAGTTCCGGTTCCGCCGCTGGCTGTGGCAGTTGCCGTGCCGTCATTGACGGCGAACATGGTTTGGTCGGTTGTGGAAATCGAAAGCATCAGCGCAGGTGGGGAAATCAGCACGACACTTTGTTCGGCGGGGCAATTATTTGCATCCGTCACCGTAACGGTGTAAATCCCTGCCGGAAGCCCGCTGATGGTTGGGGTCATGGCGCCTGTATTCCAAAGATAGTTATAAGGCCCGGTCCCTCCAACAGGAACAGCCATCGCAGTTCCCGTTGATTCGCCATTGCAAAGCG
>JALHRK010000104.1 GCA_022841505.1 Saprospiraceae bacterium
GCTTTGGCCGCAGTGCGGTATGGGTCATCAAACCAGCCAACCATCGCGTTCATGCCAACACGGATGCGGTTGGTATGGGTTCCAAATCTGGCGCCAGCCGACGCATTGACCACCAGCCAATTACCACGCTTCAAAATACCTTGCTCGTAATCAACCTGATAGTTCAGGATCAGGTCGTTTTTGATCTGGTGCTGCCAGCCGAGCGGCGGGATGTTGTCTAACCAGCGGTGGATGGCTTTCTGCATGCCTTCGCTGCCAGCGGCGGGGCCCATAATTCCGACGACCAGCGCTGTTGAGATCCGCCTGCGCCGAAGGGTATCGGTTGCAAGGACGAAAGTTGAAATTGAAAGATTGCTGCAAAAAGGGCGGTCGCCGTAAAGGATATCGTCGCTCCGGATGGTGCTTGGCGTATAGCCATAATGATCTACGCGAATGCCGTATTGAAAGGTGCTGTGGCTAGGTTGAATCAGCAACTTATTCAGCGGGTTTTGCTTCAACACCGGGCGGGCAAATTCTAAGGTAATTCCCTGGGTGTAGTAATCGTCAGTAGCGGTAAAAAAGTCATTGTCGTAATGGAATCGGAACCAGGCGTTGCTGTTTATTTTGGTAAATGCGGTGGTGTTGTCCACAATTTGTGCATGGCTGGAAAAGCTCAAACACAGCGCAGCGACAACAAAAAAATTTTTAATCTCCACAAATTTCTGTTTTAAGAAAGGTTATCCTTAATCAAACATACGGGTAAACCAGTCGTGAGGATTGGTAAAGCCCAAAATCATTGCCTCTTCCTTTCTTCCGATATGGGTTTATTTTTTGAATTTAATTTTAAATTGAAAGAAAATTTTGGCTGAGTAAAATATTTTAATGATCATAAGGTGTGGAATGCAGCGCACCCGAATGTTTGTGCCCCATATCACAGTAGATGAATTTAGGTGCAGAGCTGTTTTGTGAAGTATAGAATTTCCCATTTTTATATCTTGTCGCTCCATTCATTTCAAAATTAAAGCCAACACGATATGAAACGCCTTAACCGCCGGTCTTTTTTGCAGTCGGCTGCCCTTGCCGGAGCTGCTACAGCAATACCCGTACTCGGGAACGCCAGCACCGCTTCCTCCTCTGCCCCTGCCATCCTGGGAAAAAAACCAAAATCTAAAATCAATCTGGGCTTCATTGGTGTGGGCTTGCGCGGACAAAGCCACGTTGAACTTGCCTTGATGCGTGACGATTGCAACGTGCTCGCCATTGCCGACCCGCAAGCGGTTATGGTCAATAGTTGTCTGAAATTATTCGACGACAAAGGCGTCAAACGCCCGAAGGTTTTTTCCAACGGCGACTACGATTATCTGGAGCTCCTGAAAGAAAAAGACATTGACGCGGTGGTGATCGCCTCACCCTGGGAATGGCATACACAACAAGCCGTTGCAGCCATGCAGGCCGGGAAATACGTTGGCACGGAAGTTTGCGGTGCGTTTTCTCTGGACGAATGCTGGCAATTGGTCAATACCCACGAAGCAACCGGAGTACACCTGATGTTTTTGGAAAATGTATGCTACCGGCGCGACGTCATGGCGGTGCTCCAAATGGTGCGCGAAGGCTTGTTCGGCGAACTGCTCCATTTTGAATGCGGCTACCAGCACGACCTGCGGGAAGTAAAATTCAACGACGGGATTAATCCCTACGGCGGCGGGGTGGAATTTGGCGAAAAAGGCTTCCACGAAGCCAAATGGCGCACCAAACATTCGGTTGCGCGCAACGGCGATTTGTACCCGACCCACGGCATCGGACCGGTGGCCATGTACGCCAACATCAACCGGGGCAACCGTTTGGTTTACCTGACTTCCACGGCGTCCAAATCTGTGGGGCTGCACGATTACATCGTCAACCACCCAAAAGGCGGCGCTTCGCATCCAAACGCCAAAGTCAAATTCAAACTCGGCGATGTGGTGACTACGGTGATCAAAACAGCGAATGAAGAATCCATCATCATTTCGCACGATACCAACCTGCCCCGCCCTTATTCTTTAGGATTCCGCGTGCAAGGCACCAAAGGTATCTGGATGGACGTCAATCAAAGCCTGATGATTGAAGGGCAAACCAAAGCCCACCAATGGGAAAAAGCTCAAACCTGGTTAGACAAATACGACCACCCGCTCTGGAGACGCTTCGGCGCCGACGCCAAAACTGCCGGACACGGGGGTATGGACTTCTTTGTCTTCCACCATTTCGTAGAGTGCGTCAAGCGCAACATTGCACCACAAATGGACGTGTACGATGCCGCCACCTGGTTGGCCATTACGCCGCTGTCGGAAGCGTCCATCGCTATGAGCAGCGCGCCACAAGCCTTCCCAGATTTTACCAGGGGACGGTGGATAGACCGGAAGCCGGACTTTGCGTTTGGGGAAGAATTTTGAATGATTTGAAAATTTGAAGATTTGCCACCTAAAATAGCATGAGCCACCCAATTATCCCGGATGGCTCATGCGCGATCTAAAATCTAACGTCTAAAATCTCAGATCTCACAAAATTAGTGCTCGTGCGCCTCTTCCTTGTGCGCCTCCCTCAATTTTTGCTGGATGTCGGCAGGAACGGGGTTGTATTCTGCAAATTGCGTATGAAACTTGGCTTTGCCTTGCGACAGGGAACGCAACGTAGAGGAATATTTATACAATTCCGCCAACGGAACCCGGGCCATAACTTTTTGGTAATGCCCTTCCGAGCCCATACCCTGAATGATGGCACGGCGTGTTTGCAGGTCGCCCATCACATCGCCCATTACATCGTCGGCGCAAAGGATTTCCACGTCGTAAATTGGTTCGAGCAATTGCGGTGCAGCTTCGCCGAACGCTTCCTTGAACGCCATCGTACTGGCCAGCATGAATGCCATATCGTTGGAATCCACCGGGTGCATTTTACCATCGTAGACGCTCACCCGAATATCCTGGCAGTTGGAACCGGTCAGCGGCCCTTCTTCCATTTTATTCATAATCCCTTTTTTGATGGCGTTTGAAAACTTGGCGTCAATGGAGCCGCCAACGATACACCAGTAGAAAGCGAGTTTGCCGCCCCAGGGCAGCTCTTCCACGTCTTTGTTACGAACGCTGAGGCCGGCGGGATCGGGCATGCCGTCGTGATAAGGTTCAATGCGAATATGGACTTCGGCAAACTGGCCCGCGCCTCCGGTTTGTTTTTTGTGGCGGTACATGGTATTTGCCTCTTTGGTAATTGTTTCCCGGTAAGGAATACGCGGGGGCAGGAACTCCATGGTCACGTCGTTGACCTTTTCGATGCGGTAACGGGTGATGTCTAAATGCAACTCGCCCTGGCCGTGCAGCAAAGTCTGCTTGAGTGTTTTGGATTGCTCGATTACTAAGGTTGGGTCTTCTTCGGCAATACTGATCAACGCTTTCATCAGCTTTTCCATGTCGTTTTTGCTCGGTGGCTGAATGGCGACGTGGATGCGCGATTCCGGGAAATGGATCGGATCAATCTGGCGATCTGTTCCTTTTGTGTTCAGGGTATTGTTGGTGTGCGTGTTTTTCAATTTCACGGTAACGCCAATATCGCCAGCTCGCAATTCTTCTACGCTGTCACGGTTTTTCCCGTTTGCAATATACAACTGGCCGAAGCGCTCTGAGGTACGATTACCGCTGCTGTTGTTCAGTTCATCACCGGCTTTGAGCACGCCTGAATAAATTTTGAAATAAGAAACCAACCCGACTTTGGGTTCAGAAATGGTTTTAAAGATAAAAACTGTGGCTGGCCCATCCGATTTACACGCCAAGGTTCCACCTCCAACGAGATCTGCCTCGGGTCGGTCGGCGGGCGAAGGGCAAACGTCGTTGATGAAACCCATAATGCGGCCGCTGCCCATGTTTTGCGACGCAGAGCAACAAAAAACCGGTACAATCTGCTGGTGCGCAATGGCTAAGCGAAGTCCGTAAGTCAGGTCTTCTTCAGAAAGGGTACCCTCTTCGAAGAATTTTTCCATCAACCCTTCTTCGTTTTCCGCAGCCGCCTCCACCAAAGCGTTGTGCATTTCCATGGCGCGGTCTTTTTCAGAAGCGGGAATGTCCTTCTTTTCAGGTTTGCCGCCGCCCGCAGGGAACACGTACATCACCATGCGCAAAGCGTCTATGATGGAGTTGAAGCCCTTCCCCTGATTGACCGGGTATTGCACCGGCACTAGTTTTGGGCCAAAGCGCGCGCGCGCCTGTTCCAGGGTAGTTTCAAAATCGGCTTTTTCGTGATCGAGTTGATTTACGACAAAAATAGCGGGCGCTTTAAACGCCTCGATGTATTCCCAGATGATTTCTGTGCCTACCTCGACGCCTTGTTTTGCGTTAAGCAACATCACCGCCGTATCCGCAACTTTAAGCGCAGCTACAATTTCGCCGACAAAATCATCTAATCCCGGCGTATCTATAATGTTGATTTTAGAATCCTTCCAGTTTGCATGCAGCAGTGTGCTGAAAATAGAGCTGCCACGCTCCTGTTCAATGTTCGAGTAATCAGAAATGGTATTGCCCTCTTCAACCGTGCCCCGGCGGCTAATGGCTTTCGCCTCATATAGCATCGTTTCTGCAAAGGTCGTCTTTCCTGAACCGGAATGTCCCAACAATACAACATTTCGAATGTTTCTGGTGTCAAAGCTCATACGGAACTCGTTTTATGGATTTGGTTAGACAATAATCTTTCCTGAGTGAATTTTGCCTAATGATAAAATGATATTTTAACTTGAGCAAGTTTTCGGCAACGAAATTGTGCATTCAATTTTTTTTTATCATGAAAGAGGTCAGGTACTGTTGTATAAATGGTGAAATAAGTCCCGTAGAGAGGGCCAGTATAGGCGTCAGCGACCTGGCGCTGCTGCGCGGATACGGCGTTTTCGATTTTTTAGCCGTCCGGCAGGGAACGCCGCTTTTTCTCGACGACTATTTGGCGCGTTTTAAGCGTTCAGCGGGCGTGCTGGGGTTGCAGCTTCCTTTTCCCCTGGAGGAGCTACACGACCTGGTTTGGTCGTTGATTGAGGCGAACGGCTTACAGGATGCCGGGGTTCGGCTGGTGCTCACCGGAGGGTATTCCGAAGACGGTTATGCCCCTGCATCGCCTAACCTCATCATTCTGGAGCATTACCTGGCGCCAAAAAGCGAAAGCGTCTGGAATCAGGGCATCAAAATGCTGAGTTATGCCCATCAACGGGAATTACCGGAAGCCAAAAGCATCAATTACCTCACCGGAATTCAACTGCTGGATCGCCTGAAAAAAGAAGGCGCCGCCGAAGCATTGTTCCACGATAATGGATGGGTACGGGAGTCTGCCCGTGCTAATTTTTTCATCGTCAGCGATCAGGGCAAGTTGGTTACTCCGGAAAAAAAGATCCTGCACGGCATCACCCGGCAGCGAATTCTGCAATCGGCTGGTTCTATAATTGAGATTGAAACCAGAGAACTTGCACTGGAGGAGGTTTTTTCGGCACGGGAAGCCTTCATTACCAGCACCACGAAGGGGAATCTGCCGGTATTACAGGTGGATAACCACCTCATCGGCGATGGCAAACCGGGCCCGGTTTCAAAGGCAATTTCGGACTTATTAGATCATCAAATTGCAGCGCATATCGAGGCAAGCTATGCTGAAAAATAATTCAACGATCCTTTTTCTGCTGTTTATTATCTATTCCTCCAGCGCGCAAAACGAGGGAGTGGCTCCTGCTGCCGGTTCCCCGCTCACTTACTACCAACACATCAAAGCCATCCTCGACATTCACTGCGTGGTCTGCCACCGGGCCGGACAATCCGCGCCTTTTCCGCTCTCATCTTATGAAGACGTGGAAAAACGCGCTCATTTTATTCAGATGGCGGTGGAATCGCGCTACATGCCCCCCTGGCATGCCGACCCGACATTCCGTACGTTCCACAATGAAAACAGGTTGAGCGATGCGGAGATTCAATTGATTACCAAATGGATTGCCGGGGGTGCAAAGAAAGGGAAACCCGCAAAAAAAACGAACCCGGAAACGAGCGGTCAAATGACACCCTATACAGAACCCGACCTGCGTCTGACGATGCAAAAGCCATTTGAAATACCCGGCGACAACAGCGAACAATTCCGAATTTTTGTGATCCCCACAAATACAGCTGAAGTCCTCTATGTCCGTGGCATTGGTTTCCATCCGGGCAATTTGCGGCAAGCGCACCATGCCCGCCTGATGATTGACACCACCAATCTTTTGCGGCCCGACGACGGCGCGGTTGCCGGCGACCCGAAAACGGTATTTACCGAACAGGAAATAAAAATGTCGGAAGAATTCTGGCATGGATGGGTGCCTGGCAACTTCCCGATCCAATACCCGGAAGGATTTGGCAAACAACTGCCCAAAAACGCCGACATCATTTTGAATATGCACTACTCCCCTACCCCAAAACCAGAATCCGACCAGTCCTCCATCAGTCTTTATTTGTGTCGTGAAAAACCCCGGCGATTTGTAAAAACCTTTGCGCTTGGAGAACAATGGATTACCAATCAGCCTTTTGTAATTCCGGAAAATTCAGAAATTAAGTTCTACATGCGTTCTCCAATGCTCCCTGCCGATTTGTCGCTGGCGACCGTCATGCCACACATGCACCTGCTGGGAAAAAGTTTTAAAGCCTACGCCATCACCCCCAAAGGCGACCTCATCCCGTTGATTCACATCCCGGTTTGGGATTTCAAATGGCAGATGATTTACCAGTTTGAAAATTTGCTCAAATTGCCCAAAGGTTCGGTGATTTACGCGGAAGCTGTGTTTGATAATACAGCCGCCAATGGATTAAATCCCAATTTTCCTCCCAAAACGGTCACTTATGGTTGGGGAACCAAAGACGAAATGATGAATTTAATTTTTGAATATTTAGACTATGAAGAGGGGGATGATGCGTTGAATTTATTTGAGCGTAATTAATTTTTTCACTCAATATCATAAAGTTATGAAAAACGTACTACTAATTGCCGCTTTGGCTTGCACAGGTTGGGTACAGGCACAAACAGACGCAGCCATGACCAACAGCCTTCGCGACGACATCAACAGCGGAAACCTGGAACCCTCTCCCTACCGGGTCATCTATGGGGTTCCTCAGCAGTCCGGCTCTGTTCAGGGCGATGTTTATTTAGACCCAGCCTGGCAAAAAGCAGATGTCTGGTTTTATCCTGAAGTCGTAGCCCGATACGATCCAAAAGCTTCGGATAAAGTCTCCAGCCTTCCGGTTCGCATTGACCTGGGCAATAAATTTGTCGAATTCCAATTGCCGGAAGGCGTAAAAGTCATAGATGCGGCTTCGATCAAAAAAATTGAATTGAAAGATTCCGGCAGTATTCGCACTTTTATGAATACCCGGCAATACGGTCATACAAAAGAGATGCCAGGCTTTGCAGAAGTGCTTTCCGATGGGAAAATCACCGTTGTGAAGTACACGAAACTCTGGTTGAAGCAACCAACCTACAATGTTGCGCTGAACGTTGGGGAACGCGACGCCAAATTAATCAAGCAGAAAGATTACTACCTGGTATCTGAAAAAAACGGCGCTTATTTGTTGGATAAATTCAAACCCAGTACTGGTTCGTTGAAAAAAATCACAAAAAGCAAAGCCAAAAAGGTCGAGGCTTACATCAACGACAATGGACTTGATCCAAAAAATGATGGAGATTTAATGAAAATTCTGGCCTATTATAATGGGTTGTCGTGAGCTAAGATGGCAAGGGGCAAATATGCAAGTTGGCAAATTTGCCCCTTGCCCCTTGCCCTTCCAACTTCAAACTGCCAAATGGGCAATCATATCCGAAGTCATTCCCACCAAATCATAATCGTGTTTCCAGCCCCAGTCGGTGCGGGCTAAAGAATCGTCAATGCTTTCCGCCCAGGATTCGGCGATGCCCTGCCTGAAATCCGGCACATAATTCACGGTAAAGTCCGGATAATGCTTCTGGATTTCGGCGGTCAATTCAGCCGGCGTAAAACTCATCCCGGCTAAATTGTAGCTATTGCGCACCGTGATTTTTTCAGCAGGCGTTTCCATAATCTCTAAGGTGGCCCGAATAGCGTCCGGCATATAAAGCATAGGCAACCGGGTATCGGCTTTGAGGAAGCAGGTATAGGGTTCATTTTTCACTGCATAGTGAAAAATTTCTACGGCGTAGTCTGTGGTGCCGCCACCGGGCATGGATTCATAGCCGATAATGCCGGGATAGCGCAACGATCGCACGTCTACGCCGAACTTCTGGTGGTAATATTGGCACCAGTTTTCCCCGGCAGCTTTGCTGATGCCATATACCGTTTCCGGATGCAGGGGCGTATTCTGCGGCGCATTGTGCTTGGGCGTATCGCCTCCAAAAACAGCAATGGTACTGGGGAAAAACAATTTTAGTTTGTACTCCCGGGAAGCTTCCAGCACATTAAACAACCCATTGATGTTGATGTCCCAGGCATGTCGGGGATCCAGTTCTCCTTTTGCTGAGAGAATGGCTGCTAAGTGGTAAATCTGGGTAATCTGGTATTTTCGGATGATGCGCACCAATTGTTGTGCATCCAGAATATCCAGCAACTCAAAAGGATCGCTGTTGCTGATCTCCTGGGGGATGCGGATGTCGGAAGCAACTACATTTTCCTGTCCGTATATATTTCGCAGCGCAACGGTCAACACGGAGCCAATCTGTCCGTTTGCGCCGACGATCAGGATTCTTTCTTTTCGCATACAATATGCTGTTTATTGGTTAGGTCTGGCCCAAAGGGCTAAGAGCGCCGAAAAATACTAAGTTTATATTTGTGAAAAAGCGGAATCTTTTTGAATGGTCAATCAGACGGGATAGTCCGGAATCGAATCCTGCAATGTCCACGATTCCGTCTCATAATCCATCCGGCAACAGTAGGCTGCAATCCCATTGACAGCCAACAGATAAGGGACACGCAGCGGCAAATTATACGCGGCAAGCTGGCGAAAAGTGGCATCGCTGATTTTTACCTGCGGTGCTTTGCATTCCACCAATAGAAAAGGACGCATATCCGGATCATAGACCAGTACATCACAACGCTTGAAAAGGGTATTGACGCGCAGGCTTTTTTCGACCTTAATCCGGTTCTTATTGTAGCGTTTCTCTTCAAGCAGGTACAATACAGCCAGTTGCCGCACCATTTCTTCCGGCTGCAAGACCAACCATTTTTTTCGGATGGGGTCATAAATCGCAGCGCCTTCTGCGCTTTGGCGCAACTGGAGCAGGTGTTTAAATCGCATCAGGGATAAGTCCATTCAAACAAGTTTCAGCTGGAATGATCGGCCACAATGAGCCACTTCCCTTTAATTTTTTTCCAAAGCAGGGTGAAATGACCACTCAAGTCTCCGGCATCGCGTTTCAAATGCCATTTGCCGATGACGAAAGCCGATTTGCCCGACAATTTTTCAACGCGGATAAGGGTAAATGTCAAGATGCCCATCGCTGCCCGGTTGGGATACCCCTGCTTATAATTCGCTAAGGTGGCATCCCAACCGTAAGTCAACCCTTTGCTTCCAATGAAACAAAGGCTGTCCGATTGCAAGTACCCTTCCATAAAGCCCTCCAGATCGCCCTTGTTCCAGGCGGTTTCCTGGGCCAGCATGACGTTCCGGATGGCATGAGTGGCGGCATCTTCACGTTGGGCATAACCCGTTTGAAGACTGAGCAATACAACCAACAAAAGAAAAAAATTGCGGTTTTGCATATTTATCGGATCAAAGTAGAACTCCCCGTGAATACCTCATGGTTGCCGTCTTCAAACTCAACTTCAAGGCGCCAGATGTACACACCGCCGTTCATGGGCTTGCCGCGGAAAGAGCCATCCCATCCATTGAGCGGATCGTTGACCTCAAAATCCCGCGCTTCGAACAACAATTCACCCCAGCGGTCGAAAACACTGAATTTCAACACCTGAATGCCCTCCTTACCGTGTACCAGCAACCGGTCGTTGGCGCTGTTGCCATTTGGCGTAAAGCCCGTTGGCACAAACACCGGATTGCTCTTTCTGGCAAAAATGGTGATGATGTCTTCATCGTAGCACCCGTTTTCATCCGTCACCCGCAGCGTAAAACTGGTTTGATAAGGCACGTTGGCGGATGGCATGGCGCAATCTATGCAACTGAGCAGGGTCGTGTCTCCCGGATACCAGGAATAAGTCAACATTCCGGCGCCGCCACTAACCTCGGCTTCTAAACGCACTTCCAAACCATAATCCACCGTAACATCTTCGCCGAGATCCACAATCAGCGGATCGGGTTCTCCAACCTGAATGCCTTCCTGTATAAATAAACAGCCTTTTGCATCGAGTACATAAACGTTGTAGGCGCCGGCTTCAAGGCCGATGAGGGTACTGCTGCCCCGGAAATCGTTCCCGTCGAAGCTGTAGCGGTAAGCAGGCGTCCCTCCGGTGGTAAGTGCCTGAATGCTGCCATCGCTGTCGCCATAACAGCTTGCGGGCTTCGAGGCGAAGGTGGCCACCAAAGGCGCTTCGGGCTGCAAAACCTCCACCGTTTCCACAATGCGGCAACCGCTGGCATCGGTGATGGCCAATTCATAAATTCCGGCGGTGATGGTTTGCAGGTTAGCCGTAGTTGCTCCATTCGACCAGGCGTAGGTATAGGGTTGAATTCCTCCTTCTACGTCCGAACTGGCAGCGCCGGTGGACGCGCCATAACAATCAACTGCAATTGGATCCAGTTCTGCCTCCAATGCTGTCGGTTCGGTGAGCGTCGTTTCAGCAACTGTGAGACAGCCGTTTGCATCCGTTACACTCAGACGATAAAAGCCTGCCTGCAAATTGGATAAATCCGGGGTGCCGACGCCGGTATTCCACAGGTAATTATAAGGCGGCGTGCCTCCTGAAACCTGCGACTGCGTTGACCCGGTGCCGTCGTCTGCACAAATCAGGTTAGTTCCTGAAGCCTGGACGACAAGCGCAGTGGGTTGGTTAATGCTGGCGGTGGTGATCGCAGTGCAACCTCCGCTATCTGTGACCGTAACGGAGTATTGGCCAGCGCGCAATCCGGTTGGATTTCCGGTCTGTGGAATATTAGGCGCACTCCAGCTGTAGACGAAATTGCCATTGCCCCCGGTTGCCACAACGTTGATGCTGCCGTCGCTGCCGTCGAAACAGCGCGCGTCGGAAGGCGTCGCTACCAGGGAAATCGGAGGCGTACCGCCAACCGTGACGGAATTAACAAAGGTGCAATTGTTTGCATCGGAAACCGTAACGCTGAAGGTTCCGGTATTTAATCCGGTTGCAACCTGTGTCTGTTGTGCTGTCGGATCGCTCCAGACGTAGATGTAAGGGGATGTACCTCCTGAAGGCGTCACCGTTGCCGTGCCATCGGGTTGACCTAAGCAGGAAACCAGACTGGAAGCAGTGGTTGCCGTCACCGGCGAAGGTTGAGCAAGCAATGCGGAAGCAACCGTTTGGCAGCCATTGCCATCCGTAACCGTAACGCTGATGCTACCTGCTGCAAGGTTGGTTACCACAGCGCCCTGGGCGCCGTTTGTCCACTGGTAAGAATAATTGTCTGCACCACCGGAAGCCGTTGCAGTCACCATCCCGGAATTGTTATTGAAACACGTGAGGTCAGTTGGCGCCAAAACCAATTGCAGGGCGTCCTCCTCTCCTACCATTATGCTCGCAACAGCCTGGCAACCATTGGCGTCAGAAACTGTAACGCTGGCATTTCCGGCAGTTAACCCGGTAGCAGTTGCCCCGTTTTGGCCGGAAGGCCAGGCATAAGTATAGCCGCCGGCGCCGCCAGTTGCCACAACCGTTGCCGTGCCGTCGTTTCCTCCAAAACAAGAAGCTATGGTCATGCTCAGCGATAATTCCACCGGAGCAGGATCTGTCAGATCAAAAGAAACCTCTGTCGTGCAGGAATTTGCATCTGTAATCGTTACCGTATAGTTGCCTTCGGCGAGGTCATTTCGGTTTGCCAATACGGCGGCCCCGTTATCGCTCCAGGCATACTGATACCCGGGCATGCCACCACTCGCAGTCAGGGTCGCCGTTCCATCAGCTGCATCGGTACACAAAGGCGCCTGGGTCACAAATTGAACGTCGAGCGCCGTTGGGGCACTGATGCTGACCTGGGCGGTATCGCGGCAGGTAAATTCATCGGCTACCACTATGAAATAATTTCCTTCAAAGAGCTGTGATACGAGGTCGGACGCCCCCACCAGCATTCCGGATGCTGCGTCTATCCAGGTGTAGGTAAAATTCCCCGATCCACCAGAAGCGGTTACACTGGCTGTTCCATCGGGCAAACCATTACAGGAGGCATCCTGTGCCTGAACAGCCAGGACAATTTCCGGATTCTGCGTGACATCGGCTGTTGCGGTGACTTCGCAGCCATTAAAATCGGTAACAGTTATCGTGTAGGTCCCGGCGGTTAATTGAAAAGCCGTGTCCGTGCGCTGGCCATCTGCAAGCGCATCCCAGAAGTATTCGTAAGGCAGGGTACCCCCGCTCGGAGTAGCGATGGCTATGCCATTCATCCCTCCGAAACAACTGACCAATTGGGAAGTGGTTTGCACACCCAAAGCGTCAGGTTGCGTCAGGGTAATCGAGCGCGTTGTCACGCATCCGTTGCCATCTGTGATCACCACGTTGTGGTCGCCGGCAGCAAGTCCGTCTGTGACCGCGTCTAAATCTCCATTGTCCCACACAAAGGAAAATGGGGTTGTTCCACCATTCACGATGGCTTCAACGGCGCCATCGCTTTGCCCGTTGCAGGAAATCTGACTTGTTTGAACCATTTGAACATCCAGTGGCTGGGGTTCACCAACAACCAACTGGATTGAACCAGTGCAGCCACTCGCATCGGTAGCAAGGCCAACATAACTGCCGGCTGCCAATCCGCTAAACGTCCCTGTTAAATTAATTACGCCATCCAATTCAAAAGTGAACGGCCCGCCAAATCCTCCGGAAGCAGCAATCATCGCAGAGCCATCGGAAGCTCCGTTACACGTTGCGTCTACCAACTGATTGATGGTTAAAGCAGGAGGCGTACAATCCGGGGTTGTACAAGTAAGCGTCGTTTCAGCGCCCGGGCATTCGCCTATTGCGCGCACCCGAATGGTAACGGATTGAGAAAGCGCAAGTCCTGTGACCGTATGAGACAATAAATCGCTTGACGGAATCCAGGGGCCGCCATCAATGCTAACCTCGTACCCTGTTGCGGCGTTTACTTCGGGCCAAAAAGCCGAAATGCTGCTTTCCGTGACCGTGCCGCAGGTGGCCAACGGCGCATCAAGTTCAGGAATAATTTCTATGTTAATGGAATCGGAAACACTGCAACCATAAGAATCGGTTGCTGTCATAACATAAGTGGTGGTTTGATCCGGCATGGCCACCGGATTGGGGCAATCTGCACAACTCAACCCTGCCTGCGGCGACCAGCTGTAATTAATTTCGTAGGCTGGATTAAAACAGATCGTCCAGCTATGCAAAGTTCCATTAAAACCGTTTGCATCGTCTATGACCTGCAAACGCCAGGTACCATTGGTCGCTTTGTTGCCTCCATCCCATAAGTCTGACCAGACGCCTTCGGGTTGCCATTCCCCCGTAAATGGTACTGCAGTCGGCGGGGCAAACGGGCCCGGGGTATTGATGGGTAAAACCGCTCCTTCTGTAAAACAGGCATCAATATAAAAGTCCAGACCTCCACCATTGCCGCCGTTGCCACCGTTATCGGTGGTCAATTCCATAAATTGCCCATTGGGGCCAATCAAAAAGATATCCATATCGTCAATCCAGCGGTGGGAAAGGCTGTCAATGCAAACAGACTTGATTACGCCTGGCCCCAAAATTGGCGGAATCACGCCAAAAACCGATATATCAGAAAAATAGGAAACGTTGGTTTGGTTAATTGGAACATTCGTGCTGTTGGTGAAAGCAGGCGGTTCCGGCAAAGGAACCGACAAAGTGCCATCCAACTGAATCGAGTTGTCGGCACAGAAACGCTGGTCAATACCAAGATCAGCGGGCACCAGCGGGTTATCGCGCAGCGGGATGATGAGGGTATCGCGGGTGCAAACGTCTTTCCTGATGTCGAGGATGATGGTTTCCGTTCCTTCTAGCAGCGCGTCTTCAATGGCGATGATTGGAATAGAAACGGAATTGCTGCCTGCCGGGATAAACAGATCGTCGGGAATCAATTCGTAATCTACGCCATTCACTGCCGTTCCCAGAATATTGACATCAATCGGAAAATCGGACTCTACCTCGGTCGGCAAGGTAAAAGTCAGGGTGCCTTCAGAACACCCTTCCGCTACAGAGCCGTCGAGGCTGACGGTGGTCGCTGTGACGTCAAGCGAGCCCGTTCCGAAGCTTTTTGCCTCCAGAAACACCCCGGAATCGTGGCTGCCATCTGAAACGTCGCAAATGACCAACTTGATCGTGTAAACATTGCAGGGAATTACAATAGCCTCTGCCGTAAAAACATCGGTAAAACCGTCAAATACCGGCTGGACTGAACTGTTTAAATTGTCGTTGTAAAACTGGCTGAACGCCAGGCTACCGGCAGGTGGCGTACAATTCGTAATACTGCCCGCCGTGCCTACCATACCTGAATTGATGTTGTTGATCCGGACAGGCAGGTTGGTGCCCGGAATCAGGGCAATATTCTTTCCATTATTTTCATAAGGCCCGTTAATGCCGGGGCCGCTAATAAAAAACCCAAAAATATCGTTGAAAGAGCTGCACGCGTATTCCGGGTATTCTTCCGAACCAAAAGCATACCGGAAGCGCAGGGTATCGGATATTGGGATGAAGGTTATGGTGTATTTGGCCATGTCATTCGTCGAATTCCCTCCCGCAATTGCAGTTAAATCCGGATCCATTGTTGTATCAGGATTGTCCTCTGCGGCCTGGGTTCCGCCATTCGACTCTACCCCGACATCACCGCCCTGCGTAACAGCAGCACCCGTTGTCATGACCAACCCCCGGTCTATACCGATGTGAGGATCGCCGTTTTTAAAAAAACCAACCGCTCTGTTTGCCCCTTCATAGGTGACGCTGAGTACCTGCACCCCCTCGCCCAGAAAGACGTTGGTGATCAGGTTCTGGGGCGTAAAAGGCGCGCTGTTCGTCACTTCTAAAGGTTGTGCGTGCGACACCGTCCAGGATAAAAGGATCAACGAAGCAAAAAGTAATTGTTTGTTGTGGTTGTAGCTGTTCATCATCGTGTATTGGTTATGCCATGTCGGGAATGGCGCTCCATGATATTGGAGCGCTAAAAATAAAGCCTCTAAATGGAAAAAAGCAGGCAATTGCCCGCTTATTTCACAAAATGGCCGGTATCGTACAAAAAGAGGCTTTGTAAGGGCAATTTGCTGCCTGACTTCCAACCCTACATCGGTGTTTTTCCGGTCTATCATCCGGCTGAATCCGCACTTGATCTAATTTTATCAAACCCTTGCAAAGGAATCAATAACTTTCGCATTCCTAAGAAAACATTTCATTATGGCTCAATTTTTTAAGTTTTTACTGGCATCCTGCCTCGGCGTCATCATCGCTTCAGCAGTTGTTTTTTTTGGCATCATTGGCATTATTGGTGCAATGGCCAGCCAGGGTAACGTCCCGAAGCCGGTTTCGGATGATTCTGTCCTCCGGATAACCTTCGACAATGCGATTCCCGAAAAGACCAATAATTTGGAAATGGATCCCTTTGATTTTGCGAACGACCATATCCTTGGCGTACACGACATCATCAAATCCATAGAACACGCCAAAACGGACGATAAGATCAAAGGCATTCTGATAGAAGCCGATGGCGTGGCGGCAGGGTTCACCACAGCAGGCGCAGTCCGCAGGGCGCTGGCAGACTTCAAAAGCAGCGGAAAATTCATCATTGCCTATTCTGACTATTACACGCAGGGCGCTTATTATATGGTCTCTGTCGCCGACGAGATTTATGTGAACCCGCTCGGCATGGTGGATTTCAGAGGATTCGCCGCACAGGTTCCATTTTTTAAAGACATGCTGGACCGCCTCGGCCTCAAAATGCAGGTTTTTTATGCGGGCAAGTTCAAAAGCGCCACTGAACCCTACCGGCGCGATAATATGTCGGAAGAAAGCAAACTGCAATTGCGGGAATACCTCAATGAGTTGTATGCCGTAATGCTCAGCGACATCAGCGAATCCAGGGGCGTCAGCGTTGCTGATTTGCGCAAAGCAGCGGACAGCTATGCCGCTAATGACCCGGAAGCAGCCGTCAAATTAGACCTGGTGGATGCGGTCGGATACCGGGACGACGCGCTTCAGGACATCCGCGAGCGCATTGGATTAGAAACCGATAAATCCATCAACACCATCTCTTTGGAAGATTATTCCCAAAGCTTTAAAACTTCGGACAGCGGCAGCGACAAAATTGCCGTCGTTTATGCGGAAGGCACTATTTTGGACGGAAAAGGAGATTTGGGTTCGGTTGGGAGTGAACGATACACCAAAATCATCAATAAAATCCGGAAAGACGACAAAATCAAGGCGGTCGTGCTGCGGATCAATTCGCCGGGTGGCAGCGCCATTGCTTCAGAAAACATCTGGCGAGAACTCAGCCTGTTGCGCGAAACCGGCAAACCGGTGATTGCATCCATGGGCGATTATGCGGCTTCGGGCGGGTATTACATCGCCTGCATGGCCGACACCATTTTTGCCGAACCAACCACGCTGACTGGCTCTATCGGGGTGTTCAACATCATCCCAAGCGCACAAAAAATGCTGGCAGATAAAGCCGGTATCCGCTTCGATACGGTAAAAACAGGGCGCTATGCCGCCGGAATCTCGCCGTTTTATGACCTTTCTGAAGATGAAAAACAGCTCATTCAGCGCCGTACCGAACAAACCTATGATATTTTCCTCCGCCGGGTAGCCGAGGGTAGAAAAATGGACAAGGCGAAAGTACACGAAATTGCCCAAGGCCGTGTATGGACGGGCGTTACGGCGGATAAAATTGGCCTGGTGGACGAAATCGGCACCTTGAATAATGCCATCGCAACCGCTGCCCGCATGGCTGGTCTTGAAGATTACCGCATTTCGGAAT
>JALHRK010000105.1 GCA_022841505.1 Saprospiraceae bacterium
AAAATATAGGCTTTCAGGGCTTTTTGATTGGAGAGTTTTTTATGAAAACCAACGACCCCGCCGGCAAATGCCGCGCGTTCATCCAGCAGGTTCGTCAACTGGAAGCCCTTCGAAATGGAACTATAGCTTCGCTTTGAAAGACCAGGTGATTTTCACTACCGAAACGATTTCGCCTCCTTCCTGACGACCAGTGGAAGTGGCGGTCAAGACCTGCGCTTCGCGGCTTGCTACGGCTTTGTGTACCGCTGCGGCAATCGCCTCGCCGTCTTCGCAGGTAAAGGTAATGCGGGAGGTCGCTTTTTTTACAAAACTTGCTTCGACCTGGGTAACGAGCATAGAAACCGGAGTTTCGGCGCTTTCCACAGCCAGAATAGCCAGCAAACCGGTTGACAATTCCGCCGCGCCACACTGGGCAGCAAAATAGGTAGAGCGAAAAGGATTTTGCGTCCGCCAGCCTGCTGGAATGCTGGTCACGCCTTGCTGAGGCGTAATGCGTTGAATGCGCACGCCCCAGAAGACAAGGCTGGGCAGTTTTAAACAAAACCAGAGCCACATCTTCCAGGGCGAGTTCAGGTTGCGCAGGATTTTGCTTTGCGCAGCCATTGCGGTATTATTTTCCATATCATACTTTTCTTGCCGAAAAGTATGCAAGAACGGAAATTACAGCTTAACGAGGTAATTCCATCCGTAAATATCCTCTGTATTGCCCATACGAATGTCGGTCAGGCGCTTTTTGATCTGATACATCAATGCATCCTGCTGAATGTTCAGACGATAGGATTCACCATGGATGTTAATGTACTCAATGGGCGCAATGAGGGCAGCCGTGCCAGCACCGAACGCTTCCTTGCAGGAACCATCCTGAAGGCGTTGTTCCAGTTCCGCAACCGGTACTTCGCGTTCTTCCACACCGTAGCCCATGTCTTCGGCCAAAGTTAAAATGCTGTCGCGGGTGACGCCATCGAGGATCGAAGAAGACAAGGAGGGCGTTACCACAACATCGCCAAACCGGAACATCACATTCATGGTACCCGACTCTTCAATGAAGGAATGGGTTTTGGCGTCGGTCCAAAGCACCTGGTCGAATCCGGCTTTTCTGGCCAGCATAGCCGGGTAAAGGGATCCGCCGTAGTTGCCTCCGCATTTGGCGTAGCCCGTTCCACCTTCAGCGGCACGCGCGTAATCCGTCTCTACTTTTACTTTAACCGGCTGGCTATAGTAAGGTCCTACCGGAGAAGCGACAATCATAAAATAGTATTCATCGGAAGGTTTTACGCCCAGGCGTGCCTCTGAAGCAAACATAAAAGGCCTGAGGTACAAAGAAGAACCTTCAGTTTTGGGAACCCATTCGTGCTCGAGGGCCACAAACTGGTGCAGGGCATCCATGAATAAATCTTTGGGGACTTCGGCCATGCACATCCGGCGAGCAGAAATATTAAAGCGCTCGAGGTTTTTTTCAGGGCGGAAAATAGAGATATTGCCATCGGCCATCCGGAACGCTTTCATGCCTTCAAAAATGGTTTGGCCGTAGTGCAATCCAAGTGCGAAAGGGCTGAGGGATAAATTGCTGAATGGCACAATGCGCGCATCCTGCCACTCACCGGCACGATATTCGGCAATGAACATGTGGTCCGTAGATAGTTTCCCAAATTCAAGTTTTGAAAAGTCAACTTCCGGAACCCGCGATCGGGTTGTTTTTTGAATTTGGATGTTGCTGGTAACAATCATGATATCAATTTTTGTGTATGAGTATTGGTTAAGGAAAAACGAAATTATTGGCGTTGCCATGGCCGGCAGGAAAATTGAGCAAGCCCTAAATTAGAAACTATATCTCAAATTTCCAAGTAACAACCTATGGATAACGCATTGCCCGGTAACCTTTATTTACGGTGAAAACCCCGCCAATGGTAAGGAACAAGGCCACTAACACGGCAGGATTAAATTTTTCACTTAATATCAACCAGCCCAGAAAAACGGCAACTAAGGGGTTGATATAGGCATAAATGGAGACCAGGCCAACCGGTAATTTAGACAAGGCATAGGAAAACGCGGCAAACGCGCCAATGGATCCAAATATAACCAAATAGACCAGGGCCCAGATGCCTTCATCCACAAAACCATGCCAGCGGGTGTAATCGTCGAATGCCCAACTGAAAGCAAACAACCCCAAACCGCCAAAAAACAATTGAAGTCCGGCATTGGCCAATAAACCACTGTTGCCCGGTTTTTGTTTGGCATAAATGCTGCCCAGTGCCCAACTCAGGGTGGCGACAAAAGTCAGGACGATACCAAACAGGTAATCCCAGTTGGCCAAATCCGCCACGTTATTCCGAAATACGACGGCCATGCCGGCGCATCCCAACGCCAGACCCAGTGCAATCTGCCAGTTGGGCCGGTCGCTTTTGGACGCCGACAGGTTGATGATTACCACCCAAACCGGCATGATGGAACAAATCAGGGCGGCTAATCCACTCGGAATATATTGCTGCGCCCAACCCACCAAGCCATTTCCTAAAGAAATCATCAGAATACCCGGCACGACATAGCGCATGGCGCCTTTTTCAAAAGACAGGCGTTCTTTGCCCCAGATCACGGCGATGCCGACCAATAAAATGCCGGCAATGGTTTGCCGGACAGCAGAAAATAAAAATGCAGGAAAATGGGAGACGCCGACCCTTAGTGCTAAGTAAGTCGTTCCCCAAACAAAACATACGAAAGCAAGCGCGATGTAAGCTTTTGCAAGCGGCTTCATAACGGGTGTGTGATTTACCGGGTGATTTCCCGAAAGTTAAGACAATTTCCGATGTTTTTCATCGAACAGTTGCAACTTATTTGGTTTCACTGTTCACGACGCAAAGGTGGGAAAATTAAATTTTGCAAAACAGTTTCAGTTTTTTTATTTTTGACCAGATCAGATCGTTTTTTAATTTTGTGACTGTACTCAGAGGAGAAAGTTGGCAGTTGGCAGGGCTTTAGTTGGCAGGGTTAAACAGTTGGCAGTTGGCAGGATTTGAGTTGGCAGAGGATTGCGTAATCCGTGATGTTGACTGCCAACTGCGAACTGAAAGACTGCCAACTGGTAAGGCTGCCAACTGCCAACTGGTACAACTGCCAACTGCCAACTGAAAAACTGCTAACTGGTAAGGCTGCCAACTGCGAACTGAAAGACTGCCAACTGGTAAGGCTGCCAACTGCCAACTGAAAAACTGCTAACTAATAAGACTGCCACTGAATAAAATTTCACATTATGCACACAGACCACCTCTACATCCGTGTAGCCGATCGCATCGAACAGATGATCGCTGAAAAAGTTTGGAAAACCGGCGACCGGCTGCCTTCTGTGCGCATGCTGAGCAAAGAGCAGGGCGTCAGCCTGAGTACCGCTTTTCAGGCCTATTACCTCCTGGAGGGCAAAGGCATGATTGAATCGCGCCCCAAATCTGGGTATTACGTACGCATAGACCCTGCCCTTGCGCCGGATGCGCCCGCTGCGGGTAAGCCAATCGTCTTGGAACATACGTCCAGCAACGAAGAAATTGTAACATCCGTTTACAAAGATTTTGACATCGGAGAAGCGGTGAATCTTTCGCTGGCAGCGCCCCCGCCGGAGTTGCTGCCGGTTGCAAAACTGAACAAATCGGTGGTGCATGCGCTGCGTTCGCACAAAAGCCATTGCATTGGATACGAACAAATTCAGGGCAATCTGGATTTGCGCAAACAAATCGCCCGGATGGCCTTCAACTGGGGCGGTCAGATTACCCCTGATGATATTGTGGTAACTTCCGGGTGTATGGAGGCCTTGGTCCTTTGTCTGAAGGCGGTGACGAAACCAGGCGATACGGTTGCCATTGAAAGTCCGACGTATTTCGGCATTTTTCAGGCCATCCAGAGTTTGGGATTAAAGATTGTGGAGGCGCCCACTGACCCGACAAATGGCGTCATCGTGGATCAATTGGAAGCGATCCTGGATGTACACGACGTCAAAGTCTGCCTGTTTGTGCCCAACTTCAACAACCCGTTAGGGAGTTGCATGCCCGACGACCAAAAAAAGCGCCTGGTGGAATTATTGACCCGCCGCCAAATAATCCTGATAGAAGACGATATTTATGGCGAGCTTTATTTTGGTAAACACCGACCCCGAACCTGCAAGTCCTATGACCGGGAAGGAATTGTACTGCAATGCAGTTCCCTGTCCAAATCATTAGCGCCGGGCTACCGCGTCGGGTGGGCCATTCCGGGGCCGCGCTACTTAGCTGAGGTCAACCGCCTGAAACTCATCCACAGCGTGACCAGTGCGACCTTGCCCCAGGTGGCCATGGCGCATTTTTTGGAAAACGGTCGTTACGAATACCACCTCAAAGCCATGCGCAAGGCCCTGCATACCCAATCGCTCCGATACCGCCAGGCGATCCAGGAATATTTTCCGGCCGGAACGCGCATGACCTGCCCCGAAGGCGGGATGGTACTTTGGATAGAACTGGATCCCCATATAGACGCTTTTCACTTGCACAATGAAGCGCTGCGCCGGCAGGTTTCCGTTGCGCCGGGACAAATGTTTTCCGTCCATACCCAATACCGGCACTATATTCGGGTGAGCTATAGCCGGCTTTGGGACGCGCAGGCGGAGGAGGGGATCCGGGTGTTGGGGGCTTTAGTCAATGAAATGAGCTGATTACCAATTACCTATTCCACCACGATCCTGATTTTATAATCTCCCTGTGGAATTTCACCGGGCGTCTGCGGGTAAGGCGTCACATCAATCAGGTGCACTGTTTTGCCAAATACCGTAATGGATCCGGGATCATCCATGGTGTTCAACAAGCCTGTTTGTTCGACCTGGTCTTGCTCAAACCAAAGTTTCACTTCGGCCATACCTGCCCAGACGCATTCAACATCAAGAGGACAACGGCTATCCTGGGTGACGGAATCAAAGCGCACTTGCATGTTGTCGGGAAGCAACGTGAAGATTTGCCCGTAAGTCAACTGAATCGTGTCACCTAAAACTGCCTGCTGGGAGTCCGGTGTATTCGTGATACGTTCGCATTGCCAGTTCAGGCCAACGAACAAGAGCGCGACGGAAAAAAACAATAAGTTTTTCATAAGCTTTATCTTTTCTTTATTATAAAGACAGGGGTGGATGGGAAAAGGTTGGGGTGAGGATTTGAGTATTTGAAGAGGTGAGTATTCGAGTATTTGAGGAGCTGAACATTCGAGGAAACCAAAGATTTGTTGGGGAGTTTCGAATACTCAAATACTCAAATCACCAAATCCTCAGGTTTTCGAATCCTCAAATCCTCCCACTTTCTCCATCACCTTATCGGAAAGGCTTTGTTTAAATGCGATTATTTTTTGTTGCAAAACCGGGTCGTGAACGGCAAGAATTTGTGCAGCGAGAATCCCGGCATTTTGGCCGGCATTCAGTGCTACCGTAGCCACGGGCACCCCGTTGGGCATTTGCAAAATCGAAAGGATGGAATCCCAGCCGTCTATGGAATTGGATGATTTCACCGGCACGCCGATCACGGGCAGGGGGGATAAAGCCGCTGCCATGCCTGGCAAATGCGCCGCGCCGCCAGCTCCTGCAATAATGACCCGGATGCCGCGTTCGTGCGCCGTTTTGGCGTATTCAAACAAGCGCTCCGGCGTGCGGTGGGCGGACACAATTGTCATTTCAAAAGCGACTCCCATTTCTTTTAAAAATTCAGCAGCGGGCCGCATAACCGGCAAATCGGAATCGGAACCCATGATGATGCTTACCATAGTAGAAAGATAAAAGTAGAAAGTAGAAAGAATAAAGTAGAAAGTAGAAGGAGGGTGCAAACCCCAATTTTCAAATTTTCAAATCCTCAAATCTTCAAATCATTGATACTCCTGCACCGGCGCCAGCCCCTCGTCAAAATCGCGCACATCCATGTATTTGGGCGGAATCACCACCTCGCCGCGCTTGTTGATGAATGCGATGCCGCCATAAACCGCCGCCCGGGCGATGCCGTCGCGGAAAGGCCAGGCCAGTCCAAAAATCGGTTTGGTAATGATGTTGCCGTTTTTGTCCACTAAGCCCCATAAACGCTGGAACATATAAGGCGCTACGCCTTCTGAAAAGCTGTACAACTGGTCGAAATTCATCGGCACCACCAGCAGGCCGGTCGCATCAATACAGCCGTATTTTTCATTATTTTCCACACACCAGCGGCCCTCTCCGGCGTACCAGAGCTGGACATAGGCCGGTTCTACGACGAATTTTCCTTTTTTGTCAATCAGCCCCCAAAGTTCCCCTTGCTGGGCTGGGGCAACCCCTTCTTTAAAATCCTGGGCGCTGTCGAACTGTGGGGGGATGACCATTTTGCCGGCAGCATTTACAAAGCCTGATTTCCCATTTTTTCGCACGCGGGCCAATCCTTCTGAAAAAGCCCAGACGGCGTCGTATTCAGGAGGGATCAGGTAGCGTCCTGTTGTGTCAATGAGGCCGTATTTCCCTTTGCTTTGCACCTTTGCCGTGCCGTTTTCAAAAGAAGATGCGTAGTCGAAGGTTGCCGGAATACAGAGTTTTCCGCTGCGGTCAAGGTAGCCATAGCGCTCTTCCTGCCGCACCTTAGCCCTGCCGCTTTTGAAATCTTCCGCGTCTTCCCAGTCCAAAGGAATCGCAACATTCCCGCTGTAATTCACAAAACCGGTTTTATTTTCAAAACTCTGAACCCGGGCCAGGCCTTCCGAAAAAGACCAGGCGCCTTTGTAGGTCGCCGGAATGGCGAGTTTGCCATTGGCGCCAATGAATCCCCATTTGCCGCCAAGGCGCACCACCGCAAACCGTTCCGAAAACGGGCGCACATCGTCGAATTGCGCGGGAATGACCAAATCCCCTGCCCGGTTGATGTAGCCCCATTTGAATTCAGACGCTTCGTAATCTTCTTCCGGCGGCGGTAAAACAACTGTTGTTTGGGGCGCAGTTTCCGCTTCGTTCTGATCAGAAGGCCGATCCGGGCGACACCCTGCCAAAGCAATGGTGGTCAGGAATAATGTAAACAGGTAGTATTTGAAATTCATGATCGGTCAAATTTCAAAATCAACCCCGCGACGCAGCAGGTCTTCATATTTTTCTTTCGCTAATTGCTCATATTTAACCTTGTCGAAGCGATAAAGTTTTGCAGGGCGGTGCGCAACGCCTTCCTGGCGGCCTTCTTCTTTCAGGATACCCGTTTTCAGGATTCGGGTTCTGAAATTCCGCTTGTTCAGTTCTTTTACGCCCAGAATGGTCTCGTACAATTGCTGGAGTTGCGACAGGGTAAACTGTTCCGGCAGCAATTCGAAGCCGATGGGTTGGTAGCGGACTTTGGCGCGAAGCCGGTCTATGGCCACCTGTAGGATAAGTTTATGGTCGAACGCTAAATTCGGCAGGGCATCCATCTCAAACCAGCTCACATTTCGGGCATCCGAAGCGGCGCTGACCGGGTGTTTGGCTAAATTGACCAGCGCGAAATAAGCAATGCTGACCACACGACCCCTTGGATCCCGATCTGGTGCGCCAAACGTGTACAGTTGTTCAATGAAAACCCCTTTGACGCCCGTTTCTTCGTCCAGTTCCCGCAATGCTGCGTGCTCGGGCGCCTCGTCAATATCCACAAAGCCACCGGGCAGCGCCCAGCAATCTTTGAACGGATCGTTCAGGCGTTCAATGAGCAAAACCTTGAGTTTGCTGCTTTGATCCAGGCCGAAGATCACGCAGTCAACAGTCAGGGCTGGACGAGGGTATTCATAGGTGTACGACATAGGCTGGTCTTTGGATATCCAAAGTCCCAAAGAAACGAAAATCCCCTCACTGTACCCGCAACTGTTGCCCTAATTTAATATTGATGTTGTCCATATTATTCAGTTTTTGGATCGCATCCACCGTTGTGTTGTAGCGCTGGGAGATGTTCCAGAGCGTATCGCCTTTCTGTACAGTGTGATAAACCGGACGGGCGGGGCTGTTTTCTGGCTTGGAAACCGGCGGATTTGTTGTTGGGTTGGTCGGCGGAGTCACCACGGGCGGCTCTCCGAAAGGATCTTCTTCCAGAGGTCGCGGATCCGGTTTCACCGGCGGTCTGTTTTGGGGGACGTTGTTGGTTGCCCGGGTTTCAGGGTAGGTCACCGGCTTGTTCTGAGGAACCGTTTCCGGAATCGTCGGCGTTTGCGGTTTGGGATTCAACGGTGGGTTTTCCTTCACCGGGGGCGTGGTCGGTTCTGTGTCTTTAATCAACCAATCGGGATCTACCGGGGCCTGCTCTTTTTTAAAATCTTCCAGTAAAGCCGGGCGGTCTTTTTCCTTGACCTTGCCCCCCCGCAGTTTGATGCGTTGTCCCGGCGCCGGCTCCTGGGGTTCAACTAAGCGGTTGCGTTTGTACAATTTGGAAAGCTTTACACCGTATTGTTGTGAAATGCCGGCCATCGTTTCGTTTTCCCGGACATCGTGCCAGGTCTGGCGGCCACGGTAGGAACTGCGCTTGGGTTGGATATAAACAATGGCGCCTTCACTCAATTGCTGGTTGCCGTCCGTCAGGCCTTCGTTGTATTGCAACAGGTTGCGCAGGGCGATATCCGTTCGGCGGGCAATTTCTGCCAGCGTTTCATTCGGGCTGGCCAATACATAGCGCACATCATTGATGCGCAGCGCATCCGTTTTGACGACCCCATCGGGGGATTCGATTTCCACCGTACTCATCCGGTCGTATTTGTGCAATTCGTAGGTTTCAATGACCTCGATGAGTTTTTCCGCGTAGGTGCCGCTGGTGGCATAGCCCGCGCGTTTTAAGCCTTGCGCCCAGCGCCGGTAGTCGGTGACGTCCAAGCGGAACAGCGGGCCGTAACGCTCTACTTTTTTAGGATCGCGCAAAAACTCGGAATGCGCCACAAAACAAGCTTCTGCCGTTTTATAGACCCGGAAACAGGACTCAATGAGTTTGCCGTTTTCGTCGTACTCATCGTCTTTTTTTTCATAGGTTTTGCCCTGCCAGTCGCCCCCGCATTTGATGCCGAAGTGGTTGTTTGCCCGGGAGGCCAGGTCACTTTTCCCGGCGTTCGATTCGAGCAGACCCTGCGCCAGTTTTATGCTGGCGGGAATACCTGCGCGCTCCATTTCGCGGACTGCAATTTCGTGGTATGATTCAACGTATTCGACCCAGTCCTGGCGAACCTGCATCTGTGCCTGGCCGGCATTGAAAAATAGCAGCGCAAATATTGTGGATAAGACGGTTTGCTTTATCATGGAATGAAAGGTGGTTTTTGAATGCATCAGTACGGTTTTAAAAGGTCAACATCAGAAAAACGCCCTTGTTGGTAAAAACAGATATGTGTCTAAGCTGATTATCTTTTTGTTAACGTTTTGCGTTTACAAAAACAAAAAAAACGCCACCAGAAAGACGCTCACTGCGGTGATGAATCCGATCATGAAAATATTATAAGAAGTGGTGAGGTAGCGGTATTTCCGGTCGAGGACTTTACCAAGGTAATAGAGGTCGCGCGCCATATTGCCGTAGAGCAACTCGCCGTCGCGTAAAGCCGTATCCACCGCTGTTTCATAACGATCCAGGTCTAACGACACAAAATTGCCAAAAAAGGCAATGTTTTTTTGAATCAGCTCCTGATCCGGATTTTTTTCCAACAGCCGTGTGACTTTCGGGCGGGCAGAAAGCACGGCAAAAATAAGGGAAGCCAGGCCACTTACCAAAAAAATGACGGCGGGCAGCATCACCACCGGGTTGGTTTCAGAAATATTGCGGTAGGAAAGCGCTGAAATCAATACGCTGATGAGGATGGTATTGACGCTGATCATGATATTGGCTTTGTTGTCGGCAATGGCGCTCAGGTTAATGTGGGTGCGATAGTTGGTGCGAAAAAAAGTCTGCACCGCCCCGCCCGAAACGCGCTTGGACAACCCCTGAAAAGGTCGCGGCAGGGCATCCAATCCGGTTCTTCCACTTTTTTCCATGCGGTTTTTTTGTTGTAAAAACCGGGCGCCCAGGCCTTGCTCGTAGCGGGTTTTGGCCGCATGGGTATACAATTTCACCTGCAGCAATTCCTGCATTTGCAGGGTTTGCCAGTCCTGATCCGGAAACTCTTCGTTCATCATCAGGAAGCGTTCAAGGCGCAGCAGGGTGGCTTTTTCCGCGCCATTTTCGATGTAAGTGCAAATTTGCCACGCATCTGAAAGGGATTTGGCTTCCTCCGTTTCGGGTGTCTGCCGTTCAAGTACGGTTTGGATACAAGCCTTTACCCGCTCGCACAAAGGATGCGATTCCAGAAATTGCCCGGCGATGCGCAGGCTGTGTGCCAACGGAGCCCGGTAGTCAAACAGGTAGCCCGTCAGCAGGAATTGCGCGGACAGCCGAACGACGGCACAATCGGCGTCATCGGCTTGCGCCTGAGCGCAGAGGGTTGCGGCTTTTTCCGTGATTTCCACTCCCAGGGCATAGTTGTGGAAGACCAAACGCGCATCCTGATGCTGGTTGTAGAGGTCGAGCACAAAGCTGGAAGCATCCGGTGCGTTGTTTGCCATCGTTGCGGGTATTTGCTGTTTTTCCATGGTGAGCAAAGATAATGGGATTCGGGAGGATTTGAAGATTTGAGGATTTGAAGATTTGAAAATGGAAAGCAGGGGTTGTCGAAATAGAGGGATCCCCGACCGGTAGCTCGTCGAAAACATAAATTTTCATGCTGCATGAAACCCCAATTTTCAAATCTTCAAATTTTCAAATTGCCTCCCAATACTCAAATTTTCAAATCAACACATCTTCAAATTGTTTCTACTTTTGTCCTTTCGATCAACCGGTCCACCTGGCTGGATCTAAAACAGCAAAAATGGCACTTCTCGACGGCAAATACTTAGCCGGAATCATTAAAAAAGAATTGGCAGCAGCCGTAGTGGCCCTGCAGGCGGAGGGCAAACGCGCGCCCCACCTTGCCGCAGTGTTGGTGGGGGAAGACCCGGCGAGCCAGGCCTACGTGGGTAATAAAGTGAAATCCTGTGCAGAGGTTGGGTTTCAATCCACCCTCATCAGACGGCCAGCGGATGTGAGCCAGGAGGAGTTGCTGGAAATCGTCGCATCGCTGAACGACAATCCTGAAATTGACGGGTTCATCGTTCAGTTGCCCTTGCCGAAACACATCCACGAAGACGCCATCACACTTGCCATCCGCCCGGAAAAAGACGTAGACGGTTTTCATCCGGTCAATTTTGGCCGCATGGCGCAGGGAATGCCGGCTTTTCTTCCTGCCACGCCCTTTGGAATTCTGGAAATGCTCCGGCGCTACGAAATCCCCACTTCCGGCAAAGAAGTTGTGGTTGTGGGCCGCAGCAACATTGTCGGAACGCCCATGAGCCTGCTTTTGTCGCGGAAAGGCTACCCCGGCGACGCTACGGTTACCCTTTGCCACAGCCGCACGAAAGACATCGCCGCCCATACCCGTCGGGCCGACATCCTGATTGCCGCCATTGGCAGCCCGGAATTCATCAAAGCGGATATGGTGAAAGAAGGCGCTGTGGTCATTGATGTGGGCATCAACCGGGTAGAGGATGCCGCTGCGCCAAGAGGATACCGCCTTGCCGGCGATGTGGATTTTAAAGGGGTCGAACCCAAAGCGTCCTGGATTACGCCGGTGCCGGGCGGGGTAGGGCAGCTCACGGTCATTGCTTTGCTGATCAATACCCTTAAAGCCTTTAAAAAAGAAGTTTTCTAATGGAGGGATACCAACGGTTTTCAATCCAGACTGCACCAGAATGGCGCGAAATTTTGCTGGCTTTTTTAGCCGAACTGCCCTTCGATTCGTTCGAAGACACCGAGGCAGGCCTGAACGCCTACCTGCCGCCTGGTGCAGATGCAGATGAAACGGAACAGCAAATCCGGCAATTGCAGGCAGATTATCCTTTTACCTATACGGTAGAGGCCATCAAAACCGAAAACTGGAACGCTGTTTGGGAATCCAATTTCGAGACGGTGCGCGTGCAAAATTTTTGCGGCATCCGCGCTGAATTCCACCCGCCTTTTGAAGGCGTGCAGCACGAAATCGTCATCCGGCCCAGAATGGCATTCGGCACCGGTCACCACGAAACGACCTGGATGATGATGGATCGGATGAGCCAGCTGGATTTTAAAGATAAACTCGTTTTTGACTACGGATGCGGGACCGGCATTTTAGCCATCTTAGCCGCGCAATTGGGCGCGGCTCGCGTAGATGCCGTAGACATCGAATACCCCGCCTACGAAAACACCCTTGAGCACGCCGAACTGAATGGGGTAGGGGGCCAGATCAAAGCTTTTTTTGGCACGCTGGACGATGTGCCGCCGGCGACCTACGACGTCATCCTCGCCAACATCAACCGCAACGTAATTTTAGCTTCTCTGCCCGAATTGCGGAAGCGTCTTTCGGCAAATGGGCAACTGCTCATCTCCGGCATTTTGCACGAAGACGAACCTGTGATTCTGGAAGCGGCAATGCGCCAGGGATTTCAGGAAATGGCGCAACAGAAAAGAGGGAATTGGATGGCCATGCTTATTGCCCTTCAAGGTTAGTTATTCAATTCGATACTGAGGAATTTGGTTTGCGTTCCGTTCGGAAACGCTGTTTTTGGTTTGCGCCAGGATGTTTTTCCAGGAAGTAGGCTGGTCGGAATCGAGGCCTATCGCAATATGTTTGAATAATTCGATGATAAAATAAGCCCCCTCTTCATCGGTGGTATAGGAGCCCTGCCCCGGGGAAGAAGCAGAGGCAATGATGTGCCCGCGGAAATTTGTAAACAGGCCTATTTTTTTCAAATCCCCCCCTGATTCCGAAAAATCATGATCTTCGCCCGCTGTTCCGGTGGATCCTTCCGAGCTGTCTATGGGGTCATTGCAGCTATTGCCAAGGGTGATGGACATGCGGGGATTTTTTTCCTTCAACAAATCATACACCTCCTCCAGATCTAATTCACACGCGTCCGAATTGATATCCGCTTCTTCTCTGTTGCAGTAAAATAAATGAGGCCAGGGCCAGAGGTCGCCGTCGTTGTCGTACTGGAAGCCATGTCCCGAATATAAAAAAACAACGACATCATCAGGGCCGCATTGGAAATTATGGACAAATGCCTCCACCTGATCCCGGTCAAATCGCAAGTTGACGGGGCGGTAATTCATGCCCCCCATTTCGGCAACGGCTTTAAAAAGTTCGTTTGCGTTTTGATAGTCTTTGCTGCATCCCCGAGCGATGTCTGAATTGACCTGATCAATGCTGGTGATGAGGTGGAGCGTACCATTGCCTTGAGCAGTTAAGTCAAAGGAAATCAAAGACAAACAAATAATGAAGGTTGTGATTCTCATAGTGTAACTGGTTTGGGTTTAGAAAAGGTAAATGTAGAATTAATCAGTTGCTTTTAGCCATTTAGTGGCCTGGAAAATACTGAGCCATGAGCCGGATGTACTGCTCATTGCTGCGAATAGCATCCAGGTTTTCATCTTCGGAAATCCGGTCAAAATAATCTTCCCCGCTCACCCGGGCTTTTTCCAAAGCCATTGCTAAATAACGCACAGCCTCGGCTTCCTGCCCCCGCAAGGCATAATAGGTACACAAAGCATAATAACCCAGCGGCTCGGCGGGGTCGAAGTCAAGCGCTGAACGAAACGCCCGCAAGGCATCCTCAAATGCCTCCGAACGCATAAAGGTTTTTCCGGTTTCAAATAACAGACTGACCTTATCTATTTGATCTATTGGCGCTTGCTGCAGCAGGGCTAACGCTTTGCCCCAATCAGACTGATATAAGGTCGCCAAACACTCGTAGGCCGGGAGAAAAAACGCATCGGAGCGCAGGGCTTTCAAAAACACCGATTCGGCTTCTTCCAGGCGGGTATTTTCAAAATAGAGGAGACCAAGAAACAAATAAGCTTCGGGGTAATCCGGATTCAATGCAATCGCCCTTTGGTACATGATTTCTGCAGAATCAACCTGCTCTAATCGGTAATATAAATTGCCCAATTCGTAACAAGCCTCCGCGTAGCCGGCATGGAGTTGCAGGGCTTTTTTGTAGTAAAATTTGGCTTCCGGTTCCCGGCCTTCGAGGGCGCTCAGCAAAAGCCCCATGAAATAATAATTCGATGGATCAGCAGGGTTGAATGCAATGGCCTGGCGGTACATGATTTCAGCCGAATCGGCTTGTTCCAGCTTAAAAAACAGGTTGCCCAAATTGGTATACGCCGAAGCTAAGTCGGGCTTCAACCCGATGGCTTGCCGGTAATACTGGCTGGCAAGTCCTAAGCTGTCTTTTTCCGAATAGCTGATGCCCATATTGCTGTAAGGCAGCGCCCAGGTTGGGGCGAGGGTTATGGCTTGCCTGAAATGGCCTTGCGCCGGACCGGGCTCGCCCAGTTCCAGCAACACCAACCCCAATTCATTGCAGATGTAAGCTGCACGCCCCTCGTATTCCAGCGCTTGTTGTTGTTTCCCCAGCGCAAGTTGATACAGCGAGTCGTTACCGCCTTGTTTTTCAGCTTCCAGGCGCAGCACCAGCCCTTCAAAATAGGCCTGTTTTGCTAAAGTTTGCCGGTATCGGGCGTCGTTGGGGCCGAGTATTTGAGCGGCTCTGCCGAGGTATGCCGGAAAACGGCTGTATTTGTTATCAAATTGATCCCTTTGCGCCAGTTCGACCGGATCGGTACGCAGGTAGGCATTTATCGCCTGTTGCACGGAATCCAGCAGCGCGACGGTCAGCCGCTCGTCAATGATGCTGCGCAACAACCTGAACGTGGTATCCGCATACAAGGCGTCGTAGTAATCTGCGGCAGAACTCCCCGCCGGACTAAGCAGGTTGCCTTTTTGAAGCGCCCGGTTAAACTGGAGGTAATGGGTATAGCCTTCTTCGGTCGCTAATTTTTCGAGCACATCTTTTTCAAAGCCTTTTTCCAAATCTGCTTTTTCAGAAGCTTTTAATGCTTCAACAGTAGCTTCGTCCACCCAAAAAAGCGATTCCTGTTTTTTACCGCCAAACACGTCCGGATGCTGCGTTTTGTCGGTGGCTGACCGCACCTGTTCCTGCAGGAAATCCTCCAGTTCGTACAAGTCTATCTGCTGATCGCGGTTTTGATCGGCCCGTCCTTTTAAGCCGTTGATGAGGTAGTAGGAAAACACGCCCCGGCCGCCGTCCCATTCCGGACCTTCCTGCGAAAGTTCATAAGGCTGACAGGACAGGATTTTGATTTCGCTCGAAAAGCGTTTCATGAGTTCGGCTGTGGTGGCTTCCCTGCCGCCAATTTTTTCGCCGGCGAGGGCGCCGGAATGACAGGCGTCGGTAATGACGATGACTTTAATGTTTTGATCCGCTAATTTGCCAATAATGTCCCGGTTGAGGTATTGCAGGTCAATGGCGTTGAGGCGGTAGTTGTTTTTTGGGGTGTCGTAGGCCAGCAGGTAGCCTTTTTCCTGCTCGTCTTTGGTTTCCACATCGCCGTGTCCGGCAAAATAGAAAATGGCCTGGTCTCCGGATCTGGAGTTTTCCAAAAGCCATTTCAGCGCCGACTGAATACCGGCCATGGTAGCCTGGTCATTTACTAGTATTTTCAGCTGCTGGTCGCCGAGTTGCCCGCCTGACTTAGATTTTAGAAAATCGCCAAAAAGCCTTGCGTCCTGGTGTGCATAGCGCAGGTCTTTGACTCCGGCATCCTGATAATCCGAGATGCCGACGACCACCGCCCGGGTTATTCCTTTCTTTTTCAACGACCGCGTCCCCTGAGCAGCGGCAGTCAGGCCAACCAACAGGCAACTGAGGATGAGGAACGTAATCCGGCGGTTCATGTTTGTTCAATTTGGTCGCTTCAGCGATTGTCAAAAGTAGGGTATTTTTTGGGAATGTAGGAAGAGGTGCTGGATTTAGGTGTTTCTTTGGTAGTCATTTTTGCCTTCTATTTGACTTAACCTATACTTCATTTCATCCTTAATAACTGGATCGTCGGATTGACTTAGCGCTCTGATTGTTGCTATAGCTTCTTCCGTTCCAATACTCCAAAGCGCGTGGCCACATTGGTTGATAAATTGCCTTGTACCCGTTCCGTATGATTCTAAATAGTCGTATTTTTTTTGCATCGCTTCCTTTAAAAACGGAACACTTGCGGGCTGTTTTCTGCTTTGCAGGTCGTGTGCTAATTCCTCATACGCTCCATGCCAGGGTTCTAAAATTAATTGATGGATCAGGTCTATCATATCGTTGTTTTCTTCGATTGCATAGAGGATTACTAACCCGAATTCCAGCTCATCCGGGTTTTTGTTTTGTAGGATTTGTTTAAATAAATTCCTGAAATCTTCCTTTTTACTTCCGATTTCAGTTTGAATTTTTTCAACAAATTCATCTTTGTTAATTTCGTTTTTCCAATATTGATGAATAATGGTTTTTATTTGATCGTTCATTTGTTATTATTTTTTTGAATTTACTCAAGTACTTCATAAAACCCAGCGATTCAATATTTCCTTTGCCCTATCGCTAAGCGGTGCGGCTCCTGTTTTATTGTTGTAAACTTGAACAATGACTGTTTCAGCTTTCGCAACACAAATGGCCTGTTGGAATAACATTTGAAAAAGAACAATCGAACTATTTCCGATTTTCATGACTCCTGTTCCAATATCTATTTGCCCCGGCCATTCTATTTCATTCAGGAAATCCAGCTTTAAAGAGGCAATTACAAAGCTGGTGTCCCCGCTTTTAATAGGATAGGCAGGGTTATAGAGTATTTCTACCCTGCCCGTTTCCAGGAAAGAAGAAAAAACGGAGTTGTTCACATGCCCCTGGCGATCAGTATCCGCATAACGAATTTTGTCATAGGTCTTCAAAGGAAAATCCCCGAGTGTTAATGGGTTCATTTTTATGTTTCAAATTACGATCGTTTGTTAGGCAAGGTAGTACAAGGTTTTCTATTGTGCAATACAATCAATAACCTAATGGCATGGCTTCGGAAGTTCATACTCCAGCAGGGAGGAGTTTGA
>JALHRK010000106.1 GCA_022841505.1 Saprospiraceae bacterium
TCAAGTTGCCCAGCTATGTGCCGCGTTATGCGTTCAGTACCTGGCTGTTCAAAATTGCCATCAACAATTGCATAGACTATATCCGCAAAAAGCGCCCGCACGTGATGTCCATTGACGATCCGGTGGAACCAGACAGTGAGCAGGACTACACGGCCAGTATCCGCGCGCGCGCCCTCGATCCGGAAGAGCAGATCATCCGGGTACAGCGGGAAACGCTCATGCGCTGCGCTGTGGGCCGCCTCAGTTCGCAGTACCGGCTCATGATCGAGTTGCGCTACTACGAAGAAATGAGCTACGATGAAATCGCTTGTCAACTCAATATTCCGCTCGGCACGGTAAAGGCGCAGCTCTATCGCGCCAAAGAATTGCTCTATGACATGCTGCGCCAGCCGGGCGCGAGCGCTTACCTCGAAACTACGCGCCGCAGGGTGGCTGTGGGGGCAGAGTAAGCGCCTATATCATCATTCAGTAATTGTGCAGGCACAAGGCCACACGGATGAAAAATCACCGTGTGGCCTTTGTGTTTTTACTCATCTACAACCATTTACACCTACTTCTTTGACAAAAAACAAATTTACAGTAGATTTGCCGCCTTTAAACGGAAAGCCTGTCGGGTGTAAGCGGATGCTGAGGGTCCCATAGGCGAGTTTAGTTTTAAACAAGTTTCAATTTAAAACCAGAGCAAATCATGGGTCAAAACCTTATTTACGCAATTCCTGTCCTGGGGCTCCTGGGATTGGCATACACCTTTTGGCGTTCTTCCTGGATCGCAAAAAAGGAAGTTGGCACTGAGCGCATGGCGCGGATTGCCGACGCCATCGCCACAGGCGCTATGGCATTTTTGAAAGCGGAATACCGCGTATTGGCTGTATTTGTTGTAGCCGTAGCAGCCTTACTGGCTTTTACCGCTAATTCCGAAGAATCTTCTCCTTTAGTCGGCTTGTCCTTCGTCTTGGGCGCCTTTTCATCGGCCCTCGCAGGCTATATTGGAATGCGCGTAGCCACCAAAGCCAACGTGCGCACCACCAACGCTGCACGTACCAGCCTTGGCAAAGCCCTTGAAATTGCTTTTGCAGGCGGTTCTGTAATGGGTATGGGTGTAGTTGGTCTGGGCGTATTAGGCCTGGGCACGCTGTTCATCGTTTATGGCGAAATGTTTGGAACCGGCGATTACCAGAGCGTTAGCCGCGTGGTTACGATCATCACCGGGTTTTCTTTCGGCGCTTCTTCCATCGCTTTGTTTGCCCGTGTTGGCGGCGGTATTTACACCAAAGCGGCTGACGTTGGCGCTGACCTCGTCGGTAAAGTGGAAGCTGGCATTCCGGAAGACCACCCTTTGAACCCAGCGACTATTGCCGATAACGTAGGCGATAACGTGGGCGACGTAGCGGGTATGGGCGCCGACTTGTTCGAATCTTATGTAGGTTCCATTGTTTCCACGATGGTATTGGGCGCTGTCTTTATGACGGGAGCTGGTTTCACCGACGACTTCAATGGCTTGTCTGCAGTATTGCTGCCATTAGCCTTAGCGGGTGTGGGCATCCTTACCTCCATACTCGGCACCTTTTTCGTGCGGGTGAAAGAAGGCGGTGATCCGCAAAGAGCGCTCAACATCGGTGAATTTGGTTCTTCCCTCCTGATGATCGTCCTTTCCTGGTTCATCATCACGGGAATGCTCCCTGAGTCCTGGTCTTTTGAAGATAAACTTTACGGCGTTACGCTGCAAATGACCTCGATGAAAGTCTTTTATGCAACCATCGTCGGTCTCATCGCAGGTTTGCTGGTGGGTTTGATTACGGAATATTACACCGGCACCGGCAAAAAACCGGTATTGAGCATCGTGCGCCAGTCTTCTACGGGTGCAGCAACCAATATCATTGCCGGTTTGGGCGTAGGCATGATGTCTACGGCATTGCCGATTCTTGTACTTGCAATAAGCATCATCCTTGCATTCCATTTTGCAGGCCTTTACGGTATTGCTATTGCGGCAGTGGGGATGCTTTCTAACCTCGGTATCCAGTTGGCGGTTGACGCTTACGGGCCGATCTCCGACAACGCAGGCGGTATTGCAGAAATGAGCGATTTACCGAAAGAAGTGCGCAAGCGTACCGATAAATTAGACGCAGTAGGCAATACGACCGCAGCCATCGGCAAAGGTTTTGCAATCGCTTCTGCAGCGTTGACTGCATTGGCTTTGTTTGGCGCTTACATGACCTCCGCAAATATCGCTACCATTGACATCTCGAAAGCAACTGTAATGGCTGGCCTCCTGGTCGGCGGTATGTTGCCGTTCGTTTTCTCAGCATTAGCCATGCAGGCCGTAGGTCGCGCAGCAATGTCCATGATTGAGGAGGTGCGTCGCCAGTTCAAAGAAATTCCGGCATTGAAAGCTGCCCTGGAGGTCATGCGCCGCAATGGCGACACGGATCGCGAGGGCTGGAGCAAAGCGGATCAGGACACCTTTGATGCAGCCGATGGCAAAGCAGAATACGGCAAGTGCGTGGAAATCTCTACCAAAGCGGCGCTTCGCGAAATGGTCTTACCCGGCTTGCTTGCAGTCGTTGCTCCGGTGGCAGTTGGCTTCGGCGGCGGCGCTGAAATGCTCGGCGGTTTGCTCGCTGGCGTTACGGTTACGGGCGTACTGATGGCCATTTTCCAGTCGAACGCCGGTGGCGCCTGGGACAATGCTAAAAAGACGTTTGAAGAAGGCGTTGAAATCAATGGCGAGATGTACTACAAAGGCTCCAATCCGCACAAAGCGGCAGTCGTTGGCGACACGGTAGGTGATCCGTTTAAGGATACTTCTGGTCCTTCACTGAACATCCTGTTGAAACTGATGTCGGTGGTGGCCCTGGTTATTGCGCCATTGCTGTAGCAGTGAATTAAACCTATAAGGTTTTAGAAACCTTATAAGTTTGTCGCACAGTGAGGCTGCCTTCAAAGGTAAAATTTGCAATTTACCTTTGGAGGCAGCCTCATTTCATTTCAGGCTTTATCGGAATAAAAAATTTGCTTTACATTTAGGTTATGAAAAATGCCTGGTCCAAACTGCGGGCTGAATTGCAGGGGAGCCTGCACGACGACGAACTCCTGCGCGTGTTGTATGCCACCGATGGTTCCATCTACCGGGAGTTGCCGCTTGCCGTAGCCTATCCTATGCATAGCGGTGATATTCAAACCTTGGTGCGTTTTGCGAATGAACACCAGATTTCGCTCATTCCCCGCACGGCAGGAACTTCCCTTGCCGGGCAATGCGTAGGCCGCGGCATCGTGGTGGATACCTCGCGGCACATGAATGCCATCCTGGAAATAAACCGGGAAGCGCGTTGGGTACGGGTACAGCCCGGTGTCATCCGCGACGAACTGAATGCCTTTTTGAAACCGCATGGCCTTTTTTTTGGTCCGAATACTTCCACCGCCAACCGATGTATGATCGGTGGCATGACCGGCAACAACTCTTGCGGAACCACGTCCATCAAATACGGCACAACCCGGGATCACGTGCTCGAATTAAAAACCATTCTCAGCGATGGCTCGGAAGCTGTCTTCGGCCCGCTTTCGCGTGAAGCGTTTTTTCAAAAACAACAAGGCAATGCACTGGAAAACCGGCTGTATCGCCAGATAAACGAAGCGTTGAGCTTACCGGAACGCCGGCAGGCCATTGCTGAAAATTATCCAAAACCCTCCATACACCGCCGCAACACGGGTTATGCCATTGACGTGCTGATGGAATCGGAGGTTTTTACTGATGGCGGCAGCGCATTCAATTTTTGCAAACTCCTGTGTGGTTCTGAAGGCACGCTGGCTGTCACTACTGAAATTAAACTTGACCTTGACCTGCTGCCTCCGGTGGAAGAAGTACTGGTTTGCGCCCATTTTGCCACGCTCGACGAGGCATTGCAGGGAACGCTCATTGCCATGCGCCACGCCCCTTATGGTTGCGAATTGATGGATAAATTCATCATGGATTGCACCAAAGAAAACCGGGAACAACAAAAAAACCGGTTTTTCCTCGAAGGCGACCCGGGCGCCATCCTCATCATCGAATTTCGGGGGACAACGCGGGAAGCAGCATCAGCGCATGCAGAAGCGATGATTCAGGATTTGAAACAGGAAGGGTTTGGTTATGCCTTCCCGAAAATCTATCCTCCCGATACAACCCGGGTCTGGGCCTTGCGGGCTGCCGGATTCGGGGTGTTGTCGCATGTAAAAGGCGACGCAAAACCCATAGAATTCGTTGAAGACACGGCGGTGGCACTTGAAGACTTGCCTGCCTATATTGCCGAATTTCGGGCGTTGATGGCTGAATTCGGGCAACAAGCCGTTTATTACGCCCATGCTGGCGCCGGAGAATTGCACCTGCGTCCGACGGTAAATTTGAAAACCAGTGCCGGGGTTCAGCAATTGCGGGACATCGCGACGGCTTCGGCCCGGTTGGTCAAAAAATACCAGGGGTCGCTAAGCGGCGAGCACGGCGACGGGCGGGTACGCGGCGAGTTCATCCCCCTGATGATCGGCGACGACAACTATGCCTTGCTGCAACGCATCAAACAAACCTGGGATCCGAAAAACTTGCTTAACCCGGGCAAAATTGTGAACGCGCCTCCGATGAACGAATCCCTGCGCTACCTGCAGGATGTTCCGGCGCCAAAAATTGAAACCGTTTTCGATTTTTCTGCATCGGGCGGCATTTTAAAAATGGCGGAAAAGTGCAGCGGATCTGGGGATTGCCGTAAATTAGCCCACGTTAGCGGCGGCGTTATGTGCCCGTCCTACATGGCTACCCGAAATGAAAAAGATACTACCCGCGCCCGCGCCAACACCCTGCGCGAATTTCTGACCCGCAGTCAAAACGGCGAAAACCGGTTTGCACACGAAGCGCTGCACGAAGTGATGGACCTTTGCCTGTCCTGCAAAGGCTGCACCTCGGAATGCCCGTCCAACATAGATATGGCCACACTGAAAGCCGAATTTTTGCACCAGTATTACCAAAAGAAAGGGGTGCCGCTGCGCGCCCGGGTTTTTGGCAATATTGACCGCATCAATGCCCTGGCGGCACGAGTTCCGGCGCTTTCCAATTTTATACTGGGCAATGCCTTATCGGGAGGTATCCTTAAGCGTTTGCTGGGCATTGCGCCGCAGCGCTCCCTGCCTCCGGTGCAAAGATCCCTGCGCTCGTGGTATCGGAAAAAATTTGACAAGATTTCCGGGGAGCAGGCGAAGGCCAACTTACCCAAAGGAGTGCTTTATTTCTTTTGTGATGAATTCACCAACTACAATGACCCCGGCATCGGTGTAAAAGCGATTGAATTGTTGACGCGCTTAGGGTACGAAGTGCGTTTGCCGGAACACCCGCCGAGCGGTCGGGCACAATTGTCAAAAGGCTTGCTGAAAGACGCACAGGCGCTGGCGCAACAGAACGTGGCGGTTTTCAAAAATCTCGTTTCTGAAGACACGCCACTTGTCGGCATCGAGCCATCGGCCATCCTCAGCTTCCGCGACGAATACCCCAAGTTGGTGGCGCCTGAAGACCAGGAAGCTGCAAAAACATTGGGTAAACACGCCTTGCTTTTAGAAGAATTTATTTTGCGGGAAGCTGAAAAAGGGAACATCAGCGCGGATCAATTTACCAACGAAACGCGCCTCATCCACCTGCATGGGCATTGCCACCAGAAAGCGCTGGCCGATGTGCGCGCCTCTGCCTGGGCGTTGGCGCTCCCCCGAAACTACCAGGTAGAAATCATCCCCTCCGGGTGCTGCGGCATGGCAGGTTCTTTTGGATATGAGCAAGAGCACTATCAGGTAAGTATGCAAATCGGCAGCCTGGTCTTGTTTCCTGCCATCCAAAAATTAGCGCCGGAGGTTACCATTGCTGCACCGGGAACGAGCTGCCGGCATCAGATTTTAGACGGTGCCGGGCGTCAGGCATTGCACCCTGCCGAAGTGTTGTGGGAGGCACTTCTGTAAGCTGTTTTACTTGTGTTTTTCTCCGGATGGTAAAACGCTTTATGCCAATCCGATGAGTAGAAAAATAGCCGTTTGGCGGGCGGAATGATCAAAAAAAATACCCTTATATCCTGAATTGCAGGTGTACTTTTGTGTAATCCAAGAAATTGGGCACGGAAAACGATAAAATTGGCCACCTAATAATGTCATGCAGCGAACAATTTTGAAGGTAATTCACGGTCTTGATTCAAGTCAATTCCATGATTTACAAACACTTAAACCTTTGCTGTTCTATAAAAACATTATAAATAACCATGGGTAGTCATAATCTACCCCTTTAAAAACATAAAATATCATTAATCTTGTGCTTTTAAAATTAAGGATAAAGAACAGTGTACCTGCCTAATGAATCGTATAGCCTGATTGCACTTGTTTCCAATCCATGATTAAATTTTTGTCTCAGTTTTCAATACAATCTCATATCTCACCGCTTAAATTTATCATTATGCGTAAAGTACTTCTACTTGTTGTTGGTCTTCTTCCTGTATTTGCCTGGGGGCAGGCCCAGCGTACGGTGCTCATTGAGCATTTTACGAATGCCTCCTGTGCCCCATGCGCAGCGCAGAACCCTGACTTTCATGCCTTGTTGAGCGACAATACGACCAATGTTGTTGCCATCAAATACCAGGCGCCATTTCCGGGATACGACCCAATGAATGAGGCGAACCCGACTCAGGTCGATACCCGAAGCACTTATTATGGCCTCACTGGCGTACCTACTGCCTGGATTGACGGCGCTCTGCCTGGCGACAGCTATGGCGGCGGCATCGGCGATTGGGATGTTGCCGGCGGCGGTTACGAAGGTGGCCCTTACGGCTACAACCAGGCCGTTTTGGCCTATGCAGCAGCGTTACCCACGCCGATCACGATTGATCTGACGCACAGCCTTAACGCTACGCTTGACGAAATCACCATTACCGCTGTGGTTACAAATTCAGGCGCGACGGATTTCACCGTTGCTTCCGGACGTTTCCACGTTGTGCTTGTTGAAAAAGAAGTTGCGTACTTTGAGGCCCCGGGCAGCAACGGCGAAACTGTTTTTCACAATGTAATGCGTCGCATGTACCCGGGTGACACCGGTTCTGCACTGAATACCATTGCAGCAGGCGCAAGCGTCACGTTCACCTTCACAGAACCGCTTCCGACGTACATTGCTGATAAGCGCGAAGTCGGCGTTATCGCTTTTTACCAGGACAATGCCACTAAATCTGTTTACCAGGCAGCTTTCAGCCAGCCACAACCTATTGCCAATGCATTGGATGCGTCTTTCGCTGGAAACCTCACGGTAGACCCAGTAGGTCTTTGCGGCGCCACGATTGTACCGGTTGTTTCCATCACAAACAACGGAGAAGCAGCAATCACCAGCCTTGAAATTGGGCTCGCGGTTAACGGATCAGCAGTCGCTACTGAAAGCTGGACTGGCACATTGGCTGCCGGCGCTTCTCAAACGATCACTTTTGAAGAATATGCACTGAACGGCACTTCGAGTGTCTCTTTTGTGATTCTCGAAGTGAATGGAGAAGCAACGGATCTCAACGCGCTGAACAACGTATCTCCATCTGAAAGTTATTCTTCCATCTCGAATGAAATTTACGGCATCGAGCTGATTGAAGATAATGAAGATTATATCAACACCTACCCAACGATCGCGGTCATTGAAGAGGCGATCCCGGATGGTGAGTTCGGCTCCGGCACTTTTGAGTCGCGGTCAATTGATGAAATGCCTGTTGATTCCCCCGATGACCTGGGCGGTTATGGCTTGAGCGAGCGTTCGCTTTTTGTCAACTTCTTCCAGTGGAACCCCGCAGGCGCTACGAATGATGAAGGCACCATGACCTACCCGAAATTAGATTTCAGCAATACCACCAACGGCTACCTGAAATTCGACCGGTCGCATGCGCGTTATACAGAACCTGGGTTTGTCTCGAGCGACAGGCTTCAAATTCTGGCCTCACCAGATTGTGGCGCTACCTGGACCATTGTTTATGACAAAGCAGGCGCGCAGTTAGCTACCCGCCCGAATCAGGATACATACTACGTTCCGCCAGCGAATGGTTGGGTAACCGACTCCGTCGCCCTCAGCGCTTTTGATGGCACACCTGAACTGAACATTCAGTTTAAAGCGATCTCCAACTGGGGAAATAACCTGTACATTGACAACATCAATATATCAGGCCTCGTTGTTGGTACCAATGACATCGAAAACCTTCTTGCCGGCAAAGTTGCGGTTTTCCCGAACCCGGCAAAGATGATGGTGAATATTGAGTTTGAATTGGTAGCCGCAACACCGGTGACGATTGAAATTCTGAACGTCAACGGCCAATTGGTTGAAACGCTTGACCTGAACCGCGATTACGCTGCAGGCCAGTACATCCGCACCTGGAACCCGGAAAACGCCGGTGTTTATATGGCGCGTATCCGTACGCAATTGGGCGAATCTACTCAACGCATCATCGTGGCGCGTTAATTCGTTCGCATACGACAGATTTTTATTGTAAAATGGGTCGCCAATTCAAGGATTGGCGGCCCATTTTCTGTTTTTGGAAGTCCGCTTACCGACCAGATTGCACTTTTTTCGCAGACATAACGCGCACTTGCTTATTTTTGTAGCACTAAAACGTTTTCAACTCATTTATAATCAGACATAATTTCAGAATATGAAAAAATGCTTACTCCTGTTTGGCTTGTTTTTTTCAGTGCAGAGCTTTTTTGCTCAAAGCCTGACGATGGTCATCAATCCTAATCCAGTTGTAGAAAATGGTGTGGAGGCCAGCGATTTTGAAGGGATTGGATACGCCAATGCCAGTCATAATGGTACCGAGGCAATCATGGTGCGCTGGACTCGTAAAGTCATCAGCATGACAGAAGGCTGGCAAAGCGCGATTTGTGATAAAAACCAGTGCTTTTTCCCATCAGTTAGCTCGCAACCGTTCGAGTTTTTGGTAGGTGAATCTGCCCGTTTAGACGTACACGTTTATCCAAACGGGATTGAAGGTGCAGCCGTCATTGAAGTGACTTTAGTCAATATAGCGGACACAACGCAGTCGGTCACCGGAGTCTACTATTTTAACCAGGAGACGAACGGAACGGTGGATGCCCGCTATCAGGCAGTAAAAGTATACCCCAACCCGACTCAGGGTCTGTTTACGATCTCGGATGTAGATCAGGTAGAACGGGTTGACATCTTTGATCTGGCTGGCCGCACAGTAAAACAATTTCAATACGGCAGCGGGCAGTTGTATTCCATCAGCGATTTGCCGCAAGGTTCTTATATCGTGCGATTGCTGGGTGAAACCGGCCAGACGCTGGTTACCCGGTTGATGAATAAAGAATAAGAGAATGAATTTCCAGTAGACTTTGAAATAAGGGGCAAAAGGCAAGGGGCAATTTTGTTTTCGTAAAGCTTGATGTTTTCGTAATCAAATTAGAAAAATTACGAAAACACGTCACTTTACAAAAGCATTGTCTTTTGCCTCTTGCCCTTTGCCAACTTGCCTCTTGCCCCTTTCTAATATTCCCCTCCCGCGCCGCCGCCGCCAAAATCGCCTCCGCCGAAGGTTTCTTTCGTCGCTTCCGGTTTACCGGTTGGCGCTGCGATGAATTGTTCGATGAGCTGTTCTTCGATTTCCTGGAGCAAGGCTGCTTCTGCACCCGATTCATAGGTGAAAGCGCCCGGATTTTTACGCAGGTAATTGATGAAAAAATAAGCGGCTACAAAAACAATGGCGCCAATGATGGTGCAGGCCCAGGCCAAAGGCATGATGTGGTGGTAGTACCTGAAAGTAAATACAGCTGCCGCTGCTGCAAGGATGCTGATGTCTAAAAGCAGGCGGTCTTTCAGGCGGAGGCCCAGCGCGAGGTACAACACCGGCACGCCAAACGTGAAACTCCAGAAAAACCAGCCAATGGGAGGTTGGGGCAGGTTAAACTGATCTGCCCCAATTTGTTGCACCACGAAATAATTGCCGCTGGCGTAAAAAGTGGGTAAGCACAACAGCTCCACGATCACAAAAACTCCGTGCCAGTGGCGCCAGGCCACCCGTCTTTGGGCTTTTCGTGCCCCCCACCATACTGCTGCTGAAAATGCCATGCCGGAAAAAGGAAGGAGATACAGTGCCAGTTGAGGAATTTCGTTCACCGTGAGCAAAATAATGAGGAGGGTACATCCAAAGGCCGCTGTCGCCATCAGCCGGTCGAGGTAACGAATGCTGCCGGCAACCAAAAAAGGCAAGGCCACCCAACAATAGGTCAGCGGACCCGCCCAGGATGGGAAAGAAGCGTACAGACTGCCGAGGAGGGTTGAAGTGGCTACATAGAGCAACACATCGTCAAGACCGCTTCCATAATGGTGCAGCGAACGGATGATCCACAATTCCAGCAGCACGATCCAGATCACGGCCCAAAAAAGGCCAAATGCCGTAAGCCCCGCCTCAGAGTCGAGCATCCCGGTTAAGGCAAAAAGCCCCATCACGGCATACATCAGAATCAGACAAAAAATGCCCAAACCAATGCGGATGAAAAGGTTAGGCGAATAAAAAGGCGCAGGTTTTTGTTCCTGCAGCGCCGTCAATTGTTCATCGGAAAGCATGCCATCTTTATGCCAGCTGTGGGCGGTCGTTCTAATAAGAAGAGCATCTAACCATTCGCGGTTGTAGGCAATCATGGCGCGACTTTTTTGATGAAACGTTTGTAATTCGTCAGGAAGAGGATAACCCCGACGCAGGAAAAGAAGAAATAAAACAAGTAAAATTCAATCTCTAATCCCCGCACATTGTTGAGAATCAAATAGGTAACGCCGATGTACCCGTACAAGACCGCCACGGTCAGGAAATAAAACGAACCCCGGGTGCGCGCATACCAAAGGAAAAAGCCGACTGCTATGCACAACAATGGGAAATAAATAAGGGATAAATCCAGTGCAATCATACCGGCAAGGCACGCGATCATGCCGATGTGAACACCAAAATTGAGATAGGTGAGGGAAAAATGCTTTTTGATGTCCAACCGTTCGCCCAGGAAAGTTACCATGCACATAAAAGCGCCAAAAGCAATGCCCGTGTTGGTGATGGTGTGGCTGTTGAAATCATTTTTCGTCAGCAAATCCTGTGGCGTCAACGTAATCCCAATCCACGACGCCATTGCTGTGATGCCCAGCGACAACACGCCCCGGTTGTCGAAAACATAAGCCAGCCACAAAAACAGTACCATCGGAATCAAAGTGACCAAACCATAGCGCTCGCCAAAAAGCTGGTACTGGAATTGCAGGTACCCTTCCATCACCAGGAACATCAGGCAACCCAACAGCAGGATATAATCGAAATAAGGCGTCGCACTGACCACTTCACCGGTTGAAAAAGGCTTCCGGTGTTTAAAAGCATACCAAAAACACCCTGCGCTGATGGCGCCAATGAAAGCGATGATGGCCATATGGCCGATGTCGTCAATATGTTCATAAATGAGGTAACCCAATCCGGCATTGAGCAACAAAACGCCGAGGTAAAGCAGGGTTTTCAATTCCCAATGCAGCGAAAAAGCCTTTTGCGCTTCGAACCGCCGGATTTTTTCGGCAGTTTCGGGCTCAAGCGAGGCTTGTTTCAGCAAATGTTCCAGCATACATTTTTCGTTTTTCTGCTTCAAATATAAGAGAATAACTTGATTCAACGATGCGAAGGCTTTCAAGATCAGATAGTTCTTATCTTTGACAGGTGTCTTATACAAATCACCTAAATACTTACAGTCATGAATAAAACCATCACCTTTTCTGTTACCCTTTCTTTAGCCTGTTTGTTATTGGCCTGCGCGCCAAAAGAAACCGAAAAACCCGCAGTGCAGTACAGCATTGAGCAATTTTATAAAAACGAAAACATTGGCGGCGGCGCTTTTTCTCCCGATGGCGCCAGGCTGCTTTTCCACAGCAACAAATCGGGCATCTACAACCTGTATGAAGTAGATGTCGTGTCAGGCGAACAGCGTCAGTTGACTACATCAAGCAAAGAATCTTTTTTTTCTGAAGGATACGTTCCCGGCACAACCGATGTCCTGTATTCCGCTGACCAGGGCGGTAACGAAATCAACCACCTCTACCTGCTTTCTCCCGATGGCACCACCCGCGATTTAACCCCCGGCAAAGAGGAGGTTACCTTCTTCATTAGCTGGAGCAAAGACAAAACGCAAATGTATTATGGATCCAACAAGCGCGACCCTCAGTTTTTTGATGTGTATAAAATGCAAATTGGTACCTGGGAACCGACGCTTGTTTACCAGAACAATGATGGGATGAACGTTAGCGCCATGAGTACCGACGGTCAATTACTGGCGCTTATCAAAACCATCACAACGTCTGAAAATCAAATGTTCATCTACTCGGTTGCAAACAAAACGCTCAAAGAAATTTCCGATCCAGCCAAACCAGGAAACTATACCCCGGAAGGTTTTAGCCTTGACGGCAAATCGTTCGATTATACCACAGATGTGGACAAGGAATTTGCTTACTTAGTGCGCTACGACCTTGCAACCGGCGCCCGCAAAACCCTGTTTGAAACCAACTGGGACGTGATGTACGCTTACGACAGCGAAAATGAAAAATACCGGGTCATTGCGGTAAATGAAGACGGCAAAAACAGCCTCACCGTGCTGGAAAATGCAACCGGCAAAAAAGTAGATTTTCCGGCCATTCCCGATGGCGATATCGCTGCGGTGGAGATTTCTCAGGACGAAACGAAAATGCGGCTTTCCGTGGGTTCTTCCAGCTCGCCAAACAACCTTTACCTCTACAATTTTGCAGATGGCAGCCTGAAAAAACTCACCAATGCGCTCAATCCGGAAATTGCGCCGGAAGAGCTGGTTACGGGCGAAGTGGTGCGGTTCAAATCCTTTGACGGACTGGAAATTCCGGCCATTTATTACAAACCTAAAGGCGCCACGGCGGATCAGAAAGTCCCGGCCCTGGTGTGGGTACACGGCGGCCCCGGCGGACAATCCCGACTCGGTTATTTCGCACTCACTCAATATCTGGTGAACCACGGCTACGCGATTCTGGCGGTCAACAACCGGGGCAGCAGCGGCTACGGCAAGTCTTTCTTTAAAATGGACGACCAAAACCACGGCGACAAAGACCTGAAAGACTGCGTCTGGGGCAAAAAATGGTTGCAGGAGCAAAACTACATTGATGCAGAAAAAATCGGCATCATCGGCGGCTCCTACGGCGGCTACATGACGATGGCGGCCCTGACCTTTGCCCCCGAAGAATTCGAGGTGGGCGTCAATATTTTCGGCGTCACCAACTGGCTGCGCACCCTGAAATCCATTCCACCCTATTGGGAATCTTTCCGCGATGCGCTTTATACGGAAATGGGCGACCCTTACAGCGCGGATTCGGTGCGGTTGCACCAGATTTCACCGCTTTTCCACGCCAGACAGGTAAAAAAACCGCTCATGGTGCTCCAGGGCGCTAATGATCCCCGCGTGTTGCAGGTGGAATCGGATGAAATCGTGGAAGCTGTGAAAAAGAACGGCGTCCCGGTAGACTACGTCATTTTCCCCGACGAAGGCCACGGCTTTGTGAAAAAGGAAAACGAAATACTCGGGTACGGGAAAATCCTGACTTTTTTGGATACGCATTTAAAAAATGCGAAGAAGGAGATGAAGGATTGAGTTGAGCTCGGAGGTGACACCTTTCTGAAAAGGTGTTACCTCTTTCTGAAAACGAAACCCAACGTGATCCACATAAGTCATGCGAATCAGGAGCTATGCCGATTATCGGCACAAGTTGTGGGGTGTCAATTGCCTGAAAAACCTCGGCGTGTTTAAAATTTCGCGAAGTTTCATTGAGTTAAAGGAGTCTTTACATCATTCAAAAGCCATGTTTTCCTCCCCAACTCACGTTATTTTAGATTTTTAGAAAACCAAAAATTTCAGTTCCTCCGCTGAATCGAAGTTCAGCGGTACGGAACAGCGTTCACCGGTCCGCAAGCTCATACCCCTCCCCTTTCACCAACCTCACCTCACCGCCCGAAGCCACCAACCGAATCTTGGTATAATCCTCATTCGGGAAAAAGACCTCCGTCATGGCCGTAGCGCCGTTGTCGGCGAACAATTCAGCGGAAGCGCGGTCGAAGAAAAGGTGAAGTTTTACCAGCCCATCATCAGCCATGCGCGGGGCGGTGTGGACACTTTTGGCGAAAGCCTCCGAAAAAGCCGTTTGGCCCGAGCGGGTGCGATCGCTGAAAAACTGGCGTTTGGCAGCTTCGTAGCCAATGCGGTAGACCTCGCCTTTGCTATTGCTCAGTTCGATGGCAAACGTGGCGCCCGGCGTTGGTTCGATCTCAAGCATCAGCTCTAATTGTCGAGGTGAAAGACCTGGTAGTTCTAAAGCGCCAGCTATCGTTTGGGCGGCGAGGGTGGTCTTTTTGCCGCGAAGGCGCTCTAATTCTTTCACCGGTTCGCTGAACAGGCGCAGTCCTGCGGGCGTTTTGCGCAGGGTTAACGCACGCGGGAGGGTCATGGCGCTACGCCAGGTTTCGGTGGGCACGACCTGGGCGTAATCCCAGTTGCTCATCCAACCTATAAAGAGGCGGCGGCCATCCGCAGCGGGCACATCCGACCAGGTCACCCCTGCGTAGTTGTCGCGGCCATAATCGAGCCAGACCGCGCGCCCGCTGCCTTCCGGAGCAATGGAAGGCAGGAAATCAGGATCAGGGATAAACTGCCTGCCGTCGAAATTTCCCACAAAATACTGGGTGCCGCTGCCGCCGTTCGGGCCGCCCGGATTCAGGCTTTTCAGCAAAATCCAGCGCTGTTCCCCGGTGCCTTCGAGGACGATGGGGAAGAGGTCGGGGCATTCCCAAACCCCGCCATGCGCGCCCCAGGTTTTGCCAAAATCGCTCAGGTGCGTCCAGTTTTTTAGATTCGGCGATCCCCAAAACTGGATGTGATCGCCTACCGCCAATGCCATCACCCATTGTTTGCTGCCAGCGTCCCAGACCACTTTCGGGTCGCGGAAATCGCGGAAGCTTGGGTGTGGGTTGGGTATAACCGGGTTGCTGGCGTATTTTGTCCAGGTTCGACCTTTGTCAGTGCTGTATGCGATGCTTTGGTATTGCCACGGCAATTTGCCCTGCTTTTCAGCGGGCATGTTGTGGTGCGTAAAAATCGCCACCAGGGGCGGTTGCCCGTTTTGCCCAAAACTGCTGGTATTATTCCAATCCACCACCGCGCTGCCCGAAAAAATCAGGCCCAGCGAATCCGGGTACAAAGCAATGGGGAGGTGTTCCCAGCGCACCAGGTCTTTGCTTACGGCGTGCCCCCAGTGCATAGGTCCCCACACTGTGCTGTCGGGGTAGTATTGATAAAACAGGTGGTATTCTCCCTCGTAATAGACCATGCCGTTCGGGTCGTTCATCCATTTTTCCAACGGGGAAAAATGGAAAGCCGGACGGTGGGGTTCGGTGAATGAAGGAGCAGTGGTTGGCGCCGGTTGAGGCTGGTTACACGACCAAAAGCTCAATAAGATCAAGACTGCAAGGTTGAAACGGATAAATATCATAGCCGGTTGATGTTTTTAATTGTTCCTCCGCCGAATCGAAGTTCGGCGGTACAGCGTTACCGGGTCAGCCGCCGCTCCAATTCTTCCAGCGACACCCCTTTCGTTTCCGGCATAATGCGCCACACGAAGAGGAGTTGGAACACCATCATCACCGAAAAAAAGGCGAATACCGGCCCGCCGCCAAAATGGGAAGCGACGATGGGGAAAGTCGCCGAAATGATTGCCGCCAGTACCCAGTGGGTGGAACAGCCCAGCGATTGGCCGTAAGCGCGCACCTCGTTCGGAAAAACTTCAGCAATAAAAACCCAAATGACCGCGCCTTGACCGATGGCGTGCGAAGCAATGAACACAAAAAGCCACAATGGAACCATGATGCCGCTGAAAGACTCCGTAAAAAATGCGAAAGCCACCGCTGCTAAAGAAACAATGTAGCCAATGCTGCCGATGTACATCAGAAAACGGCGTCCCATCTTGTCAATCAGTGCCAGACCCAGCATGGTAAAAACGAGGTTAACCAGGCCGATGCCTGCCGAAGAGAGCAGGGCTGCGTCGTCGCCCATGCCGGTCATGTTGAAAATGCGCGGGGCGTAATAAATCACCGCGTTGATGCCCGAAACCTGGTTGAAAAAAGCAATCAGAAAAGCCAGCAGGATCGGGAATTTGAATTTGCCGGAAATGAAAGCGCTCCAGTGGGAAGCGCTGCCGGGTTCTTTCACGTGGATGGACGCAACCGCCTCGTCTGCAGAGGCAGGATCGGCAATGCGCAGGATGCGGCGGGCTTCTTCCACCTGTCCTTTATTGGTGATGAGCCAGCGCGGGCTTTCCGGCACAAAAAGGATCATGATCGTATACAAAACGGCCGGAAAAACTTCTATGCCCAACATCCAGCGCCAGCCATCGCCTTCGCCGCTGCCGATGAGGTAATTGGAAAAATAGGCCATCAAAATACCAAGCACCAGATTAAACTGAAACATGGCCGTGAGCCTGCCGCGTTTTGCTGCGGGCGCGATTTCGGAAATGTACATCGGGGCCGCAACCGAAGAAGCGCCAACACCCAATCCGCCGATGAACCGGAAAAACATCAGCGACCATACATCCGGCGCCAGGGCAGAACCTGCGGCGGAAACCAGGTACAGGACAGCAATCCAGAACAGCGTTTTTTTGCGGCCAATACGGTCCGTTGGAATGCCGCCAAACAAGGCGCCGATTACCGTGCCGTACAAGGCCATAGCAACCATCTGCCCCAGCACCAGGTCG
>JALHRK010000107.1 GCA_022841505.1 Saprospiraceae bacterium
CATTATGACAAGTTAGCCAAAATGCATCACGGCGAATTTGCCAACCTGAATTTCAAAGAATAAAAAAGCATCGGGCGAAACAGGGGTTAGCCTATGCGGATTTTAATATTCTTTTTTCTTCTTTTTTCTTTTCAGGCTTTCTCACAAGGCCCGGTAGACCGTATTGAACTCGGTTTCCAAACGACCAAGCGCGGTATAGTTTGGGTTCGGCCCGGACTTCCAACACATGAGCCTGTTTGGCGCGTTGCGCGTGACACGAACGCCATACTCTGGCAAAATTTAACCACGGGCATTCGATACGATTGGAGTTACGCAACGGGCGAATGGAATCGCGCTGACGTAATTTCCCAAACCTTACCCCCGATTGAAAGTATCACAAGCGGCCTCGCTACAATCAACAACACCACGTCTGATTGGGTTAACGATGACGGCATTTTGCATTTTTACGACAATGCCATAGGGGCATGGGTTCCGCATCAAATATCTTATCAGTCTTTAGCACCCGCCGACGTTGCCGCCGGGGTTTCAAACGCAGCCGCCGTCTACACGACTACGCTTTGGCAGGATGCAGACGACTTTCTTGTGCGCTACTGGGATGGCGATAGTTGGGAATTAATGGGTGGTAATACCGACCTTACCTTTTCCGGCGCATCGTCGCCCGTTACTTTGAATAGTTCAACCGGAACGGATGTAACATTTACGGCGGGAACGGGCATTTCTTTGGCTGCAACCGGAACAAATACAACCATCACAAATACGGGCGTAATAGGCTCTGGCCTTAGCCCGCATCTTGCTATATGGAGCGCTTCAAATACAATAACATACAACGGCGCTTTCCAGTATCTTTTAGGGGCAGACGATTACAGAATAATAATTAACGGAGCAAGAAATGACCGTTTCGGCAAGTCTTTTCAAATAAACAGTTCAACGGCGGTCGAAAATCTTGGTGTTACTGACGATGGTAGTACAAATATTAGGGGTGTTTTTTATCAGGGGAAAACACCTGCTACTTATTACGGCTTCACACAGGGCCAAATAAATATTTTCTCAAAGTTTTCAATGTATGAAACAGGTCTTGCTTATGTGGATGCGGTCACAGATAAATTCCGGTTTTTAACATTTGTAGAGCCATCACAAGACTACCTGAAATTCAGGTCTGTATATGGAGTTGGGAACGGCATAGGTGGCACGGCAGGTGATACTTATACTGATTTATTTGTTGTGAAAGCCGATGGTAAATTCGGGATTTTAAACACAAGCCCGCAGCAAACGTTTCACGTTACCGGCACAGCACGCATAACAGGCAGCGACGGCACGGCGACAACGGTAATGGGGCGCGATGGCGACGGCGACATATCCGCTTTATCCTTGTCTGGAATGTCTATTTCAGGCGGCACATTAACCGCAACGGATGGTAGTGTAACCAACGAGGCATGGACAATTGACGCGGATGACGCAGATACGGAAGTTATCAGCAATCAGACAGTAAAATTTCAGGGCGGGGGTATTGTGGTCACAGACTACATACCCGGCACGGATATTCTGACAATTACCGGGACGGAAGTAGACGGCTCGACTACAAACGAACTTCAAACAATCGCCAACACTTCAAACTCGACTTCGCACACGGCAACCCTTTCAAGTTCGGGCGGCTCTCTGCAATTGATCGAAGGTTCGGGTGTGCTGCTTACAACAGGCGGAACCGGATTAAATGGTACGGTAACAATAGAGGCAATTGACCCATCCACAACGAACGAAATACAAACCTTGTCCGCTTCCGGGGCCGGGCCAACTTCTTACAATATTGACTTAACCTCAAGCGGTACGAGTGTAACACTTGCGGAAGGTTCGGGCATTGACCTTACAAGATCAACAAATACGATCACAATAGCGTCAACCGGGATAACGAGCGCAACCGGCTACATAAACGGCGGTAATAGTTTCGGCGGCGCGGCAACAATCGGCCTGAATGATAACTTTGATTGGGCTTTTGAAACAAACGGCACAACGCGCGGCTGGATTGACAACGGCGGGACTTACACAATAGGTTCGGCGATTCTCACGACAGCGGCGCTAAACATTTCAGGCTTACAGAATAATATAGGGATGCACGTTGCCGGGGGTAGCGGGTTAACCGGGCCTGTATTTCTGCAAACACGCGGCACGGGTTCGGGTTCTGATTGCACCGTGCTTGATGCTCAACACTTTTTCACTTCTGGTAATGTTGTTGCCTTGCTACAAAACACCTCAACAACAGGAACGGGCGGTGTTGAAATTGCCGCAAATGCAAAAACAGCAACGGGTGACCCTCGTTTGCATCTTGAAATTGACGGCACAACGGATTGGAGCATAGGTATTGATAATGATGACGTAGACAACCTAAAACTACACAAATTCGCGTCACCTTCCGATAATAACGGGGTTGGCACACTTGAGTTCGGGTATGACGGCACCTCGTTAGGGCTTGCCCTTAACAAGGTAGGTATTGGAACGTCTGCAAATAGCCACTACGCTATTGACGCGTTAGGAAAATTTAGGGCCGACCAATTTGTAAACAACAGCGCCGGGACAGTAGTAACCGGAACATACGCTTTAGGCACAGCAGCCGGAACAAGCCCTACATTAAGCGGTTCGAGTGAATTTTGGGGCAACGGCGGAAGGTTAATTTTTACAAGCGGTACAAGCCCCACGACGAACGGGGTTATTTGCACGGTCACGTTAGGAGCAGAATACACCTTTGCTGAATGTGCGCCTATAATGCAAGGCAGAACGACAAACACCGGCGGTTTTGACTATGTAGGCACCTTCAATTCAGGAACGCGGGTAATAACCTACACACTTATCGGAACTTTGGCCGCTTCAACAAACTACGAATTTAACCTTATAATTTCAGGAAGAAACTAACATGAAAAACATACTCTTTTTTCTTACTCTTTTTTCTTTCCCGGCTTTCGGGCAAAAGATCGTATCTGATTCTATTTTGGTCAGGAATGACAGCGTTTTTATACTGAAACAGCAATTGGATTACGACTACCTGCCTGATACTTTAGCACTCAAAGAAAGATACGCCCTGATAAATGAAATAATCGCAGCCTATGAAGCAGAACAGGCTAAAATAACAAGTCAGATAAATTTCTTCAAAACCGTAACGGGGGAAATGATTCAGCCGCAAGTGCTTCAAAAGCAACCAGTTCCCGAAAAGCCAAAGAAACCCGCCCGCAAACCTAAAACGAAAAAACAATGAGTTGTTGCCTTACATATAACCGGGACGTCTGTTTTGTGGTCGGCGGTGGCCTGGAATACGTCATTCTTTTTCTGGATTCTAACGATGAAGAAATTGACATTTCCGCGTACGATTCGTTTGACTACTACTTGGTGCAGGGCGACACGGAAGTCCACTGTACTTTATCAAATTACCTGTCTATTGTCGGAACGGGCGGTCTGAAAATTTCAGTCCCTAATTCCGAAATGGATGTTTTTGCCGCCGGGAAAATTCAGCATCAATTTGATGTAACCCAAACGGCGGGCATTACGATAACGCATTTCACCGGCTCGATACCCTCAAAAGACGGCATTGTATGAGCGATGTAATTCTGAAAATTGACAACGATCTGAAATTAAGGATAGTGCAGCAAAATGTTGTGCTTAAATTTTACAATGTAATTACGGTTACAAACGCTTTTGATTACGACACTTACTACAACTCCCTTTCTCCTTACGCATCGGACGAACTTGCAATTGCGGGCGGTCTTTCAGTAGGCGACCAATACAGAACAACAGACAATCACGTTTCTCTTCCGGGAGGGTTGGTAAAAACGATAATGGCAATATGAGATTAATACTTTTCTTTTTTCTTTTTTCTTTCGCTCTTTCGGCGCAAAACAACATAGTTAAAACGGTTGGAATATCCTACACAAACGGAACGCCAACCTACACGCCCGCGAAGGCTGGCAGCGCTTTGGCTTTGGATACGGTCGCATGGAGATATTACACATGGAACGGTTCATCGTGGCTTTCTGACGGGTTTCGTGTCCAAACTATTTCCGGGTGTTCGGCACCGGGTTACACACCAACAAAATTTCAATCCCACTTAGTTATTAATGCCTGTACTGCCGGGCAAGGCGGGCCGGAATTGTACTACTGGACAGGTTCAGTTTGGCTGCAAATTAATGAGGGGCAAACCTACACAGAAGGCACCGGAATTGATATTACCGGAACGGTAATTACAAACACATTGCCAGATCAAACGGTTACAATGGCTGACGGAACGGGCATTGATGTTACAGGCACTTATCCGAATTTTACGGTAACAAATACGGCTCCAAATGTTGTGCAAACTTTGAGTTTTTCAAACCCTAACATTTCAATATCTGGCGGAAACTCATTAGACATTTCTACTGTCAATTTTTGGACAAAAACAGGGTCAAATTTAACTTATACAGCCGGAACAGTTTCAAGCAAGGGGGCGGGTTCCGATAGTGAGCGATTCGGGCAAAATACACTCGCGGGAACGCAGGCAACTGCTTTGGGGCCATTTGCCGTTGCTACAGGATTTGGAGGCATAGCGGTTGGCTACGACGCACAGGCGACAGCATCAACCAATGTGGCAATTGGGTATTCATCAAGGGCAAATTCCGGCACGTCTTCACTCGCAATTGGCTATGCTGCTAACGCTTCGGGGCTTTCAAGCATTGCCACAGGAAATAGCGCTGTTGCAGCAGCGGCAAATAGTACCGCATTCGGCAAGGATGCTGTTGTGCCTGCAACAGAAACAGGGGGCGTGGCATTTGGACAGGGCGCAACAATTGTAGCAGGCACAATCGGCGGCGGCGAAAATCTTGCTTTCGGAACAACTGCAACCGCGCAGGAATGGAGGGCGACAGCGATAGGGGCAAAAGCGCGTGCTACTCATATCTCATCTACTGCAATAGGCCGGGGGGCGATAGCGGCAGGTACGCACGCTATCGCAATAGGGCGCGGAGCGTGGGCAAATGCACAAAACATAGTGGCGATAGGGTTTTCTGGTGGCGATGTGAAAACAGATGTGTATTTTGAAAGTGGTCACACTCATAAATACTTAGACCCGATTGATAATGTTACAATAACAAGAACCCCGTCATTGATACCTATTGTGTTGCACGGCTTTGATGCTTATGACGCAACGGGAACCCCTACCAATAACGTAGCGGGCGGAGACCTTTTGCTTGCGGCGGGCGTAGGAACCGGCACGGCAGCAAGCGGGAACGTAGACATCCAAACTGCAACCGCTTCAGGTGTTTCAAGCAATACAAAAAATACACTCGTTACCCGGCTTCGCGTAAATACTACCGGCCAGGTTAGTATCGGCACTACAAGCCCGGACGCATCCGCAAAAGTTGAAGTTGTAAGCACAACGCAGGGTTTTCTCCCCCCTCGAATGACTTCAACGCAAAGAGATGCAATAGCAAGCCCTGTTGCCGGGTTAAGCCTTTATTGTAGCGATTGCACGGCAACCGACGGCTCCACCGGCGTAATGCAGGTGTACAATGGTTCAGTATGGAAAAACGCATGGTAAATATGAAAACACTACTCTGCATACTCGCTTTCTTACTCGTTTGCCTTTCGCTGAACGCGCAACCCTGCACCGGCTGTTGGGGTATTATCGAAATCCCGGTACTATCCGACAGCGACCGTGTGGCACTTCGTCTCTACCCGTCTGAAAAGCCCCTAAAATGGTACGACTTTTCAACGTACAAATTCAAGGGCAATAAAAAGCAATGGGTATGGGGCGGCTACCTTGTTGCTGGCATCCTGCATGGTGGCAGGGAGGCGTACCACGCCGAACCGACCGTATTTGAAAAGCGCTTTGGCGTTTCCTCGACCTCATGGTTTGGAAGTGAGCAATGGCGAAGGAATTATGTGGATTTAGACCCGTCTAAAAAGCACAAACCAAACGTGTTTAATACCTTTCGGGATTACTACCACTTTTCCAGCACGGCACACACGACCATACTTGTATCAGGCGCGGTAATTATCGGAACGGGCAAACAGCCTATAAAATACAAAGTGTTGGACACCCTGATAGCAATAGGAATCAGAAGCGCAGCCGCTTCGCTCACATACAACGTTTTAAGATGAAACCGCACCAAGTTACCATCATTCTACTTTGTGTCCTTGTGGCGCTAATTGTAGCGTGTTGGGGCCGCTTTCTGGAATGGTTTGAAGATTTAACCCCTATCTGGAAAACAGGGGTATTTATGTTTGCATGGGCGCTATTAATCCTGATAGGATACCGGCAAGGCGAATATTGGATGTTGAGCGCTGTAATAGCCGGGCCGTTGGCAATTGTTTTAATCGTATTTTTCTACGCCGATAAGATTTTGGATGAACTTGAAAAATAATCCGCACCCTCTTTTGCAAAACACGAAAAGTTTATAAAATGAATAAACCGTTTAATTTTTTAGAGTGGGGTATCGACAGGCTTCTGATTAAAAACATCATTGTTGGGATTATTGTAGGACTTGCAGGAACGTGTGTTTTTTTGCTTTACCGATTAGACGATGCAAATCAAAGAGCCTACAAATCAGACGCGCGAAACGCAGAAATAGAAAGGTTTTGCGCTCAAGAAATGCAGAAAGTTTACCGCGAAATGATTGCAATGCGGGAGCAGGTTTACGAGCAAATCGAAAAGACAAAAAATCTGGAAAAAATAATCAAAAAGAAATGAAGTACACTTACACAGTCTGTTTGCTCATTCTTTTTTGCGGAATGAAATGCAACAACCCAACACGCGAGGCCGAAACGCCGGTTGCTTATAGTCTTGACCAATACGCTGTCGAAAAGGGCCGGGTGGAGGCTTCTTTAATGGAACTCGAATACCGAAATTTGATACTGGAAAGACTTTCAAAAGTGCGAAAAACACTGCAAATAGAAAACCCCAATATGGGGAACACAATAATTTTTACAAACGATTCAACTTTACAAAAATGAGTACTAAAAAAAGTACAGCAAAATTCGACACCGCTTCGCCGGGGTTCGTTTATTCCGCAATCGTGGCGTTCTTAACCATCTTCGCCGTTTCGGGTGTTTCCTTTCCAAAAGAGGTTTCTGTTTTGGGTTTGGAAATCACCACAGCACTTTCAACGGGCGGCATTTACGCTATCATTGGCGTAGTTATTACGTCGGTAGCGTTCCCGATTTACAACTACATTAAAACAGGCGGCACGTTCACTTGGTTGGGTGTATTCGGGAAAACATCTACATGGATAGCGCTTGGTAACGCTGCCGTCGCTGCACTCGCTACGGGCGGTTTTATGCTGCCAGAGGGAACAGTAGACCAAATTATTGGCGCTGTTCAATCGCAGAACTGGATGGGCTTAATTTCCGTTCTTGCTCTTACGGTAGGCAATACCTTTATCCGTTGGCTGAAAGAGAAACAGGCAACCGCTTAAAAAATCCGTTTTATCGTTTTGTTGGGGTGGTTCATTGGCGTAACTGTCGTGGCCACCCCTTTTAAATTTCTACCATGAAAAAGATCATATTTTTACTTTTCGCGCTCCTGTTTTCACTCAATACAGACGCGCAAATTTTCAAAAGCCGATATGAAAAAGACATTGCAAAGGCGCTGAAAATCGCAGACGCGCAATTGGACACTTTTGATTTTGTTATCCCGCCTATTGAGCGAGTGCCGGAACACGTTAAGCGGTTCAATATTTCAGCAACGCAAACAAATTGGGCGTTACCTATTCTGTTACCTGCCGACGTTGCGAAACTTATGCGGGATTCATGCCGGTATCCGGGTATCCTGAAAATCGCAGATACAGGTAGCAAGCAAACGCACATTGATTTACAGATGGGGCAACTACCAGGTAGCAACTACACAAGCGACGCGGGGTTAACGGACGGCAACGGTCACGGCACTCACGTTGCCGGGATATGTGTAGCAAAGGATTTAGGGCTGCTTTGGCCTTTGGTTCAAAAAGGACTGGTGCAATGGGAGCCGGTTCAGGTTTTGTCCGCAGGTGGGGCAGGGAATTTCGCCTGGGTCGCTACTGCTATCAATACCGAATACGCATCTGATATTGCCGCGATAAATTCAGGAAAATTTGTCGTTTATAACGGTTCGTTCGGCGGTGGTACGGGTAAAGTAGGGGAAGTTGAAACAGCGCTGAAAAGATCAAAAGAAGCGGGCGTGGCTTTTGTTTTCGCGGCTGGTAATACAGGCGGGTTGGGTGTTCAGTATCCGGGAAATTCCGTGTACGGCACGGCTACTGCTTCTTTGAATAGCAATCTCACCGTTTCGAGTTTTTCAACACGCGGGCCTGAAGTATTAGCAGGTATGCCGGGGGCGGGTATTAACTCAACGTGGAAAAATAACACCTATGCTTCACTGTCTGGCACTTCTATGGCTTCCCCGTTTATGGCATCTGCGGTGTTTATCGCCAGATCACGCTGGGGAGCACAACTGTCAAACGTGGACAAATTGCGGGCCTATATGATATGGGTAGCTACCGATTTACCGCCAACGGGTAAAGACAACGACACGGGATACGGAATTGAGTATATTAGAAACATCCTGACCAAAAACCCCAAAGATATGGGGGGCGTAACACCCCCTCCTGTTGACCCGCCGAAAGATACTATCCCGCTTAAGCCTTTGCGCACGCTGAATTTCAACATCGAAAAAGACTACACAATTTCATGGGGCAATAATTCAACCGCAAAAGCCAAAACAAGACAACTGTCAAAATCCGGCTTGAAATCATCGGCTTACAAGGCTGTTAAAATAACTGATTTATTGGTGAGTTATCAATCAACGACCGACGCGGCAAATTCAGAAAAGATTTTAAAAGGCGGTATTGATTGGTTTTTTACTTCGCGGGGCTTACAACTTTTGCCGGGCATGGATGACCAGGACGGGCTTTACTACACTGCTTTTTTCCTAAAAATGCTGCTAAAATCTGAAAGGAAGTTAGATATTAGCGTAATTAGAATCGGAGCCGAAAGCGGGCTTTATTTGGATAATATAAAATAAATATTTATCTTTGTTAAGCCAATTGGCAGCCTAAGTACAAGTTAGGTCAACAGAAATTGCGCCGTATGATATTACCGTCTTGTACCCGGTAATTTTTGTACGGCGCTTTGCTTTTTATGAAACAAATACCGCTTACAAAAGGACTTTTTGCAATTGTTGATGATGAAGATTATGAATACCTTAACTTGTTTCAATGGCGGGCATTAAAGCACAGGACAGGGAAACACTATGCTATTGCAAAAATAGACGGTAAACATATCTTGATGCACAGAATGATAATGAAAGTATCTAATAGGTTAGATATTGTCGATCATAGAGACGGGTTCAGCCTAAACAATGCAAGGTCAAATTTAAGGGTTTGCACAAATTCTCAAAATATGATGAATAGAGGGCCTGTAAAGCACAGGGGGAATGAATATAAGGGCGTTGTAAAGATTGAGAGAAAGATGAAGACGTGTTGGAAAGCGCAAATAGGTTTAAACGGCAGAACACGCTGCATTGGTTTTTACAACACCCCGAAAGATGCCGCGATTGCTTATAACCAAAAAGCAATTGAACTACATGGGGAATTTGCTTTTTTAAACGCTATTTGAAATTTTTCAACATTCATGGGTTTCATTGCCCGCTTCGCTGATTGCGCGGCGGGCTTTTTCGTTTAAAATGTTAAAGTTTGAAAAAATATTGGGGTAGGTGTTGCGTAGTATCATAAACGTGTGTGCATTTGTACCAACAAAGCGCAGCAATGAAGCGGCGCTGAAAAATTAAAGATCATGGCAACTTTTTCAAATACCTCCAAAGAAGCAAAAGCAGAAATCGCAATTCAAATGGTCATTATGGATGCGATTGAAAAAGGCCATACAAATACCAATGAAATTTGCGAGTATATGAAAAGCGAGGTGTTTATGTGCGCTGTTGAAAACTACATAAACCTGATGCAATAACCACATAAAACAAGCAAAATGAAACCTTACGCAGACTTAAACGGAAAAGCAAGGTGGTCGCTCTTTTGGGGCGACAAAGTAAAAAAGAAGTTCAAAAAGAAGTTCAAAAAATCGGCACGAAAAAAAGTTAACCTCAATGAAACATCCGCCCATACCCAAACCTAAAAAGAAACCCCTATCCTTATCCAAACTCAAAGCGCAATACCTCAAAGCGCAATTGCTTGTCAAGTTGGCAAGTGAAGATGTTGAGGTTTTTTGATAAAAAAAAAACAAAAAAAACAACATGAAATTTCAACTGGTATCAAAAGAACACGCCGGATTGCAAAGTCTGGCAATTTCAAGCAATATGGAAAATTTTGCTCGGATAAAATTAGGTAGGCTGCCGGAGATAGGAGAACAGTTTAGCCTCACAATGTCGGGGCCAAACCAAAAATCAGGTCTTGCGGCAACGCAAGATGATTACGAAAAATCCGGCACATGGGAAGCGACCGGAATATTTTGCCGGGTAGAATAAATATTTTTGTATTTTTATCCCATGCAAGACATAGCAACCAAACTCAAGGAATCGCCGTTTTTCACGATAGAAGAGTTTGTTCACCCGTACTTTATTCATGCGGTTGGCAAAGACCGGGCATTTTCGTACGTTTCTGATTTTCAAGTGAACTACGCTTTTTTGTTGAGAGAGATTTTGAACACGCCGGTAATCCTGAACACCTGGCACCGCAAAAAGCCGTCAGACAAAGGCTACTATATAGGCAGGGGTACAAGACCGGCAACGTATTTGCCGCCCGGCGGTGGCACAATTTCGATGCACTACTTCGCAAATGCTTTGGATTGTTCTACTTTGAAATATTCACCGAAAGAAATTTACGATGCAATTTTGGCGAACCGGGAAAAGTTTGAGTTGATCGGCTTAACTACTATCGAAAATATATTGATTACGCCGGGCTGGTTGCATGGCGATTGCCGGAGAAAGATAAAAGGTTGGCACCCTGATACGGGGTTCCTGATTGTAGGGTAAATGTTATTTTGGTTCAATAGGATGGCCCGGCGGAAAAGTTCGCCGGGCTTTTTTTATTTATTTTTGTTAAAGTTCTTTTTTATATCAAATATTGATGTACATTTGTACCATCATTAAAACAACAACGGCAATGAAAAAGGCAATGACATTCACCGAAATTTTAAGAAGCGAGTTTTACTACTTGGTAGAGGCAATAGAACACGGTTGCTCTGATGTTGCTATTCTTCAAAATTTGAAAGAAACCCTTTTTACTGAAACCGGGTACAGGTGGATTGATTAATTTTAAAAACAGAACAAAATGACATACGAACAACTTATTGAATCAAAACGGCATAGTATACAGGATTTTGGCATAGAGGCTAAATATATACCCGATACTATGTTTGACTATCAGGGTTACGTTACAAGCCACATGACCAGAAAAGGTCGCTACGCCGGTTATCTGGATACCGGAACCGGAAAGACGTTTGTAGAATTGGTGATCGCCTACAATTACGCCTTAGCAACAAACAAAAGGGTCCTTATTATTTGTCCTTTGGCTGTGGCTTTTCAATTTATCAAAGAGGCTGCAAAATTCGGCTTTGACGACATTGAATACTCTAAAGAAGGTAAGTTCACAAAGAAGATAGTGATCTGCAATTACGAGCGTTTACACTACTTCAACGAGCAGGATTTTGAGTGCGTGATCTGCGATGAAAGTTCGATTCTGAAAAACGCCGAAGGCTTTACAACTGCCAGTGTTACCTCTTTTTTGAGGAAAATTAAATACCGCTTTCTTTTCACAGCAACACCAAGCCCGAACGATTATGTCGAGTTGGGTACAAGTAGCGAGGCGTTAGGCTATTTGGGCTACGTGGATATGCTCACCAAATTCTTTACAAACAATCAGGATACTATTAGCCCGATGGGCATAGGGGTTGAATGGAGATTGAAGGGCCATGCCAAAAAAGCTTTTTTTGAGTGGGTTTCCAGTTGGTCTATATCCATGAGAAAGCCGTCAGATTTAGGGTTTGATGATAGCCGCCATATTCTGCCGGAACTGATAGTCAATGACTACTATGTTGAAAACAAAAAGCCACTTGTCATAAATGGGCAAGGCCAATTGTTTAACATCGTGGCAAAAACACGTTCTGAAATTGCAGCCGAAAACAGGATGACTATAATAGAGCGCTGCGAAAAAGCTGCCGAATTAGGTAGCCTGCACGATACTACCGTGTATTGGTGCAATCTTAACCCGGAGGGAGATTTATTGGCCAAACTTGACAAGGGCGCAGTACAGATATCCGGCTCGATGAAATTAGAGAAAAAAGAAGAAATTCTTTTGGCGTTTTCAAATGGAGAAATCAAAAAACTAATAACCAAAGCGCGCATAACTGCATTTGGGTTGAACTGGCAGCACTGCAACCATACTGTTTTTTTCCCTGGGTTTTCTTATGAACAGTATTACCAGGCGATACGCCGGTTTTGGAGATTCGGCCAACAAAGAGAGGTGTACGCCGACCGCGTTACCTCAGACGGCCAAATACGGGTAATTCAAGCCATTGACGCGAAGGCGCAAAAATCCAATGAATTATTCAGTGAACTTAACGCGAACATCAACCGAAAGTTTGAAGTTAAAAAAACCGCGTTCGACAAAAATATTTCTATTCCATCCTTTTTAAAATAAACAAAATGAGCAAGATCAAAAAAGAGGTAATCACAGATAACTACGCCCTGTATAACGGCGACTGTTACGAGGTTATGAAAACGCTACCAGCAAATAGCATAGACCTTTCTGTCTATTCACCACCATTTGCGAAAGAGTCAGGCGGTTTGTATCAGTACTCAAGTGATGAACGGGATTTGTCCAACTGTGAAAGCCGCGACCTATTTATGCAGCAATATGAGTTTATGGTTGCTGAAATTTCACGCATAACAAAGCCTGGTAGAATTACTGCCGTACACTGTACTGATATAATGAACAGCCGTACCGAATCACTCAACGATTTTCCGCACGAGATTATCAAAATACACGAAAAGTATGGGTTTGAATATAAAAACCGCATAACTATCTGGAAAGAACCAATGAAGGTTCGGCTTCGCACTATGGTAAAATCCCTGATGCACGTTAGTTTGATTGAAGATGCTACAAGTGTTTTCCCGGCAATGCCTGACTACCTTTTGCTTTTCAAAAAAAGTGGCGAATGCGAAGTGCCTGTTACACATGAGGGCGGCTTTAAAGAATACTTCGGAGAAATACCTATGCTTCCGCACATGATTAAAGGTGACAGCGATTCAGACGAATTTTTGGAACTGTCTACCAAAACTTTTCAATACTACCAAAAAAAGTATGCGCACTTTGAAGGAGACCACAAAGAAAACATCCTTTCGCATATTATTTTCCGGCGCTATATGTCCTCTGTTTGGGATGACGTTCGTATTGATAATGTCTTGCCTTTTCAAGACAGCAAAGAGCAAGATGATGAAAAACACGTACACCCTTTGCAGTTGGATGTTATTGATCGGGTTGTGGCACTTTACAGTAATCCGGGCGAAGTTGTTTTAACTCCGTTCATGGGGGTAGGTAGCGAGGTTTACAGCCCGGTATCGTTAGGCAGAAAAGCAATAGGGATAGAGTTGAAAGATTCATATTTCAAACAGGCAATTTTAAACGTCAAAGATGCCGAAAAGCGATTCAATGAAAAAAAGCCGCTTGAATTGGATTTAAAATAAATTTTGATTTTCAATAAATCCAATGTACATTTGTACCACAAAATAAAAAGATATGACAGTCAATTTTGAACACGTAGATTACCTCGAATCAATCCACCCATCTATGTCCGTCATGGTGAAATATTCCGTTTTTGCGGATGTTAAAAACGGCATGGTAACAATAACCTATATCGGCGGCAAAGTCTGCTCTTTTCTTTCAGAGGGCGAATATGAAACGCTGGATATTCCAGTAATGGGCAACAACCGCGAAAAAAACGAATTGATTGCCCTGTTTACCCGATTGGCATTAAAAGCCGCACAGGATGAAATCAAACGCCGGGAAAATGAAAAGAACGAACGATCAAATCAAACTGCATAATCTTCGCGGCGAATTGCGGTTCTTGGTCAAACTTGAGCCGGAATTTAAAGCCGGTTGCGACTTCTTAATTGACGCGATAGAACGCTGCACACCGGGCCGGGAAACAGAAATGCACGACAAAATAAAAATCATTTTAAGCGAAAAACATGAGCAAATTAGAATTTCACAGATTACAGGATAAGTTTCCAGACGGGCAATTCATCGCCCGGCGGCATTACAATATCACAGACAAGGTTTTTGATTTTGTCGAAGATGAACAATTGAAACTAAAAAAGGCAAACCGCAAAGACTACCCTACAAAGGCTGATATGTATTATCAGTTAATTATTGAGGGGTTGAAACACTCTGATAAGGTCACGTTTAAAAACCTGCTTGATAACCACACCGTCAGGCTTAAAATTAGTAAGCCGGTAAATAAGCAAATTGTCGATGTTCAAAATAAAATAAACGCCGACGAACTTTCTTCCCAACGCGGTTACAGCAAAAACGGGAACATTCAAACCATAAACCTTTTTTCAATCGCTGTCTGCTTAATGGAAGCCGCAATTGATAACCAAAAATAACAAAACGGTATGAAACTTACGCCATTTGAACAAAAAATGATTGATTTTGCTGAACAGCAATTGAGAGGATTTGCTCACGCCGCGCAAGGGTACGATTTGGAGCAGTTGGTAGATGCTATGGGAATGACGAAGAAAGAGTGGGATGTTATAAAAAAGGACTGCACCTACTTACCGCCCGTAATGATTGAGTTTTTAAACGAGCATTTCAAATAACCAGTAAACGATAAAAACGAACGATATGAACCTATCAATTATCTCACAAAACACAGACGAACAACGCAAAGCGCTTGAGGCTTCGCAGTTGAAGGTGCTAATTAAAGACCCCGAAACATTCAACAGAATGACGGTGGCGGCGATGCACCTGCTTAATTCGGACGACCTTCGAGCCTGTGACGAAATGTCTATTTTAGGGGCGCTTTACAAGGCTGTTACTTTGGGCTTCCGTTTGGAGCCTGAATTTGGTGAATGTTACCTTATCCCTCGGAAAGTGCAAGACGGCTTTATGCCGGACGGTAAAACGAAAAGATGGAAGTCTGTTTGTTCTTTCCAGATCGGTTACCGGGGGTGGAAGGCAATGATGATGCAAACCGGGTATGTGTCAAATATTCAGGCCCGTGAAGTTTACAAAGAAGATAAATTTTTTGTGAAGTACGGGACGGCTGCGATGATTGAACACACGCCCGCCGATGAAAATTCAGGGGAAACAACCCATTTCTACGCTTATGCGAAATTGAGAGACGGGAATGAAATCTTTGAGGTTATCAACAAACAAGCAGCCGAAAAATCCAGAAAGTTTTCAGAAAGCCAGTATGACAAAACAGGTACCTACCCGAACCAAGTTAAGGTTTTCTCAAAAGAGCCTAAAGGTTTTTGGCTGAACGGTTACGCTGCGATGGCTTTGAGAGGCCCGATTAAAAAACTCGCTGCAATGCTGCCTTTAACCCCGGCGATTGAAACAGCAATGCAAGAAGATGGCGCAATCACTTTCCTGCAAAAAGACGGCACAGAAATGAAAATTTCACCCGCCGAAGTTGAAGAAACAGCCGAAAAAATACAGACTATTGAAATCGGCATTGAGCCTGATTTAATCCCTCGTTACCAGGACTTACAAGACGCTTTAATGGGGCTTTTAGATTACGAAACAGTAATGACGTACTACAAAGACCATTTCAAAGGTTCTGACATTGAAAAGAAACGATCATTTGCAAAGTTGGTTTTTGACCGGGTTGTCGAGGTGGTTAAGACCGTTGAGGATTTAGGCGCTTTCTTCCATGAGGTAAAAGACACATGGAAAGAAGATAAAGAGTTGATGAAAATTATCGGACGCAAAAAACAGGAACTCGAAAATGCAAAGTGAAATCAAAGTGCCAGAGTTTAAAATCCGCTGTTCTGCGATTGGCAAAATAATGACCAACCCGGCGGGAAAGTCTATTGCTGAAAAAATTGCAGAACTTGAGCAGGATTTAAAGGAGCGAACCGAAAAGTTTTTGGGAATGAAGCAGGGTTTGAAAACAACTGAAAAGGCTGCTGAAATGATCGACAGGAAGGGCCGGGAACTCACAGAACTTTATTTACAGGTAGGCGAACCAAACCTTTCCAACACCTGTAAAACGTTTCTCAAAACTTGGTTAGACGAAAAAATCTACCAACGCAGAATCGAATTTACAAGCAAGCAAACCGACAAAGGGATAACGGTTGAGGAGGACGCTATAATCTACGCAGCCGCGCACATTGACGAAATGGGGTTTGTCTCAAAGAACTTACATAGATTTTCAAACGATTTTATGCACGGCGAACCGGACGTTATTAACGACGAATATGTTTTCGACATTAAAAGCAGTTGGACACACGGAACGTTCCCTTTGTACGATTCTGACATTCCAGAAACAGACTACGCCTGGCAGGTACTTGGTTACATGGAATTGACTAAAAAGCAAAAGGGCGGTGTAATTTTCTGCCTTATGTCAATGCCCGAAGATATGATACGCAAAGAAGCCCGCTGGAAATTACCAGAGGGTTTTTCAGAACAGGAATACGAAGATTTTGCCGCACAGTTTCGTTATGATGATTTACCCCCGTATTTGAGAATCAAACAATACGAAGTAGAATACAGTGAGGAAAAAATCGAAGCAATCAAAAACCGCGTGAACGAATGCCGGGCGTACATAGAAACCGTACTTATCC
>JALHRK010000108.1 GCA_022841505.1 Saprospiraceae bacterium
TCTATGCGCTGGCGGGATTGCCGGTGCTGTTCCTGTTTGCATGGGTCTGTCTGCTCGATTTCAGCAAAATATACTACCTGCTTCTTTTTTGCCTGCCTTTGTCTACCGAAGTTTACCTACCGGGCGGCCTGGGCACCGATTTGCCAACTGAACCGATTATTGTCACCCTGATGCTTATTTTTGGCGGATTTGCGTTGCAGCGCAATGCCGGTGCAGCCATAGAACGGCGTTTTTTTGTACACCCGCTTACCCTGCTGCTGCTGATTCATGTCGGCTGGATTTATGCGACGACCATTACCTCTGAGTTATTTCTGGTATCGCTGAAATTTTCATTGGCGAAAACCTGGTACGTCGCCGTGTTTTTTTTCCTGACCGGCTATCTGATCCGCACGGAACGCGACTTCAAAACCTTGTTCTGGGTCATTTTTATTCCCCTGATGTTCACGGTCCTGGTCACTATGGTGCGGCATTCCGCTTATGGCTTTTCGTTTCGGGACATCCATAAGGTTTTGCATCCTTTTCAGCGAAACCACGTCAATTATGCGGCCATGCTGGCCTTGTTTTCTCCGTTTCTATTTTTGGCTATTGGCTGGTACCGGCGGTATTCCCGACTTTGGTGGGTGCTCGTAGGGAGCGTTGTGGTCATGCTGGTTGCCATCTATTTTTCCTATACGCGGGCTGCTTATGTTTCCCTGCTTTTCGCAGCCGGCGCTTATGTGGTGGTTCGCCTGCGCATGGTGCGCTACGTGTTGGCTGCGGGTGTCGTGGCAGCTGCGGTACTCGTCGGCTCGATGGTTTACAACAATCGCTATTTGGACTACGCCCCGAATTATGACCGCACCATTACGCATTACAATTTTGACAACCTGCTGGAGGCCACTTATAAAATGGAGGACATCTCCACCATGGAACGCGTATACCGCTGGGTAGCCGGTGCGCACATGAGCGCCACGCATCCGGTAGACGGCTTTGGTCCGGGCAATTTTGTCAATTTTTACAGACCTTATGCCGTTACAAGTTTCCAGACCTATGTCAGCAACAATAAAGAGCAGTCCGGCATTCACAGCTATTTCCTGATGACCCTGGTGGAACAGGGCTGGCCGGGCTTGCTGCTGTTTCTTGCGCTTTTGTTTTTTACCCTGATTAAAGGCGAACGTATTTACCACCAAACCAGCGACCCTGCCCGCCGCCGCCTTGTACTCATGGCGCTCCTTTGTTTAGTTGTGATTGACGCTTTTCTACTCATCAATGATATGATTGAAACAGATAAAGTCGGCTCTTTCTTTTTCATTTGTATGGCGATGCTGATCAATCTGGACCTGGCAAACCGGAGGGAGAGAAGGGAGAAAATAGTTGGCAGTTGAGCAGGGGGCAGGCAGTTTGATGATGAAGTTGGCAGTCGGCAGGAGATCAGTTGGCAGGAGGTTTCTGGGTTGAGGATGTTGGTGATTTGATGATGAAGTTGGCAGTTTGATGATGAAGTTGGCAGTCGGCAGGAGATCAGTTGGCAGGAGGTTTCTGGGTTGAGGATGTTGAATCCAAACACTCTTGCCAACTGGAAAACTGCAAACTGCAAACTGCTCGATTTGAAAATGAAACTACCTCAAGAGCACAAACAAAACTGCCAACTGGAAAACTGAAAACTGCCAACTGTTCGAAATGGAACTATGACCCGAAGTAAAAGCAAAACTGCCAACTGTAGCCTACAAACGATTATAATATGACATCACAGGAAACAGCGGCTAAAATCGCCAAAGAAATGTTTGCCAAAGATGCCTTTAGCCAATGGCTGGGGATCGAACAGGTAGAATTGGGCGTGGGGGCATGCAAACTTCGCATGACGGTGCGCCCTGAAATGCTCAATGGGTTTGGCATTGCCCACGGCGCCATCACGTACGCGCTGGCCGACAGTGCATTGGCTTTTGCCTGCAATTCGCAGGGCCGGCACGCGGTTTCCATCGAAACGGGCATTTCACATACCCAGGCTGTCCGCGAAGGAGACACCCTCGTCGCCATCGCCGTGGAGGAACAACTCGGCAATAAAGTGGCATTTTACCGCGTGCGGGTGCTGGAAGAGCAGTCGGGCAAGGTTGTCGCGCTGTTCACCGGTACGGTGTATCGCAGCTCGAGGGAATGGTGAGGGGAGGGTTGTTCGTTGACCGTTGTTCGTTCCAAACCAACAACGAACAACGGTCAACGAACAACGAATTTCGACCAGTAACCAAACTATTGCTTCACCACCTGCCGGTAAATCACCCCATTGTCTGTTTGCACGGCGCACCAGTATAAACCGGAAGGCATTTCATACAAATCCAGCGAAAAAATACCCGTCGAAGGCGCTATTGCCGACAGGCAGTGTTTGCCGTTCAGATCGTAAAGGCGGACTTCCTGCACATTCAGTTTTCCCGGATCAATCCAGACCGAAGCCCAGGCGGGCGTGGGGTATATTTTCAGCGTTGCCAGCGGAGAAGTTTCGTCAATGCTGGTGATGGTGAACGGGAATGGGGCGGAAAAAACCGCGCAGCCGCTGCCATCCGTGACCCGAACGGTATACGTCCCGTTCTCTACCGGCGTGAAGTTGGCGGAAGTGGCGCCTGGAATATTTTGCCCGTTCAACAGCCACTGGAAATTGGGACCGGAAGTGCTGCTGAGCGTACTTCCCTGTTGCGAAATCACCGGCACGGCAGGCCCCAGGAAAGTGAAGGTTGGGCCTACGCCCGAATTGAGTACGATTTCAGGGCATACAGCCGGCGAAGCGAAGATGACGTATGTACCCGATTCTTTGACCCAATAATTGAATTCAGTCGCCCCCGCAATCGGTTCGCCATCCTGATACCACTGAAAGTTGACATACCCGCCAAAAGGAACGGAAATTTCGGTGGAATCGCCGTTGCAGAATTCACTTTCGCCGTCAGAGGCCACCACGGGCGACAAGAAGGCCCAGGAATCAATCAAAACCGTTGGAGAAGCTTCGGAGCAGCCATTTTTTGTAGCCACCACATAAAAATAGGCAAAGCCCCAGTAGCTGATGTCCACCAAATACAATTCGCTGGTTGCTCCGTCAATGGAAGTACCCCCGGTATTGGTGTCACTGAAGGAATAATACCATTGGTAGGAATCGAACTCGCCTGCGCTCAGTTTTACGGTATCCCCCGGACAATAGACGTTACCGTCCACGATGGGATCAACCCCAATGACAACATCGAAATCGCATTGCGCCATCGTTGGCGCAGCGAGCAGGAGGAGTAAAAGTGTCGGAAGAAAAAACAGTCGTTGATGCATGCGTTAATTTTTTTTAGGTCAAGACGGGCTTCATGAGGCTATAGGTTGGGAGGGACTTATTAAGATCAAGTTAAACTTTGTGATGGAACTATCCTAACGGTTGCGTAATTTTAACGCCTTATTCTGTCTTTTATGGATCGCGAAGCAACATACCTTTTTGAGGCGTTTCCGGAGATTTCCAAAGCGCAATGGATCGAACAGCTCAGCAAAGACCTCAAGGGGAAATCTTATGCTGACTTGTTTTGGCAATTGGAATCCGACCTTGTTCTGGAACCTTTTTACCACCCCGACGACGGCGAACCAGCTCACGCGCCCATCACCGGCGGCAAACAGTTTAATGACTGGGAGGTCGGCGAATCCATTGACGTTGCGGACGTTGCCAAAGCCAATGCCGAAACCATCGAAGCGCTGATGGGGGGTGTGAACGCCCCGCTTTTTGCCCTGAAAAAGCCTTTGGATAGCGCGGAACTCCACCGCCTCTTGCAACGCATCGAACCGGAATACGTATCCCTCCATTTTGGCGAATACTATAGCGACAAAGACCCCGTAGCGCTTTTTGAATTGCTGCTGGGATGGGTGACTGGGATGGGCAAAGCTCCCGCCGCAGTGAAAGCTTCCTTAGATTTTGACCCGTTTTTCGACTGGAGCGACCCGCCCATGGCGATGCTGGCCGGGTTGATTCGCCGGTGTGAAGTAGAATGGCCTTCATTTAAGCCCTTGCAGGTCAATACCGGCCGATTCTATGCCGGCGCAGAAGCAACGAGCGACGAACTGGCGCTTTCCATTGCAAAAGGCAGCGATTATTTAGCCCTGCTTGGACAACAGGGATTGTCACCGGAGGTGGTGAACCGCCACTTGCAGTTTGCCGTAGATATTGGCAACAGCTATTTTGTGCAGATTGCCAAAATCCGGGCGCTGCGCCTGTTGTGGGCAAATGTGCTGTCCGGATATGGCGTCAGCGACGCACCTGGCGTACCTATCGTGGCCCATTTTGCCAAAGAATCCCAGGACGAAAATTTACACACCAACATGATCCGCGCAGCCACCCAGGCGATGTCTGCCATCCTTGGCGGGGCCGACCGGCTCTACGTGTTGCCTGCTGGCGCATCGCTGGAAGACGAAGCCACGCCATTCCACCGCCGCATTGCGCGCAATGTGCAGCATTTGCTCCAGTTGGAAAGCCATTTGGGCTATGTGGTGGATCCCGCAGCGGGTAGTTATTACCTCGAACAACTAACCACCCAACTGGCTGAAAAAGCATGGGTTAAGTTTCAGGAAATCGAAAAAAACGGCGGGTATTTGAGCTTTAAAGGGTTTTGAAAATCATCAAAGTAATTTGTACACGTTTTTTTTGGAGAGCCGATCCTTTCTTTTTATTTTTATGCCATGAGCGAAGAAAAAAATAAAATGGTCGTTTTCCAGGAAAAGGAAATCCGCCGGGTCTGGCACCAGGAAGAATGGTGGTTTTCGGTTGCTGACGTCGTTGAGGCATTGAGCGAGACAAAAGATGCCCGCCAATACATCAAAAAAATGCGCAGTCGTGACCCTGCATTAAATGCGAAGTGGGGTACAATCTGTACCCCACTTCACATGGTTGCGCCTGATGGAAAAATAAGAGCGACAAATGCCGCCAATACTGAAGGCATATTCCGCATCATCCAATCCATTCCTTCCCCTAAAGCAGAGCCGTTCAAAGCCTGGCTTGCCAAAGTCGGCTATGAGCGCGTTCAGGAAATTGAAAACCCGGAACTGGCCGCGCAACGTTCGCGCGAGTACTATCAGGCGCTGGGCTATAGCGAAGAATGGATCGAGCGGCGCATGCAGGCCATTGCCGTCCGGGGTCAACTCACCGACGAATGGAAAAGCAGGGGCGTGCAGGAAGGACAGGAATTCGCCATCCTTACGGCTGAGATCAGTCGCGCGACCTTTGGGCTTACGCCGTCCGAATACAAAGACCTGAAAGGGTTGACCCGGGAGAACCTGCGCGACCACATGACCGGTCTGGAGTTGATCTTCACGATGCTGGGAGAAGAAGGAACCCGCATTGAGGCGGTTAAAGCGGATGCTCAGGGCTTCGTACAGAATAAAGACGCGGCACTTAAAGGGGGCACTGCTGCGGGCAAAGCTTTAGATGCGTTTGAGGAAAGTACGGGGGATAAAGTCGTTACGGGGGAAAATTATAAGCAGCAGATTGCCGAGGCGAAACAACAGCAGCGAATTGATACAAAAAAATAGAAAAATTCTGGCGATAATTGATTTTCAATAAGATGAGTTTCGGACATTGAGTACCGTTATGGGAATTCCCATAACGGTACTCATGCGATAAAGCCAAGTGAGTAAAACATTCTCTGATTTTTCGGTAATTCATGGTGGGCAACCTACTTAAAAAACATTGGGGCTTAAAAATGCTACTCCTACTGCTCCTCGCAAGTAGCCCGATTTTCCTTTTTGCCCGCGAAGCGCCCCGGGTCGTCAATTTTTCCAAAGCACAATACCAGGCACAAAACCAAAACTGGATGATTAGCCAGTGCAACGACTGGCGCATGTATTTTGCCAATTCTGCCGGGTTAATGCAATTTGACGGCGCCAAATGGGAAGTGCAACCCATCCCTGACCGCCGCACGCCGCGGGCGATTGCCTGCGCTCCGGATGGCCGGGTATATTGGGGGGCTTTCGGGACCTTTGGCTATTTGGAACCAGGTACATCCGGCAGGCAGGAGCAACCACTCTGGCGGCTGCTGCGCGATACGGCCGATTTACAAAAAGCACAACGCGAAGAAATCTGGAACATTTTCCTCCACAACGACTTTGTGTTGTTCCAATCTTTTGCCATCATTTATAAATACTACCCCGAAACCAAGGTGCTGGAGGCCATTACGCCGCCGGGCAACATCATGTTTGTACACGACCTGGGAGAAAAACTGCTGGTGCAGGTCATTGGCAAAGGCATTTACGAACTCAGCCCCCGGAACGAATTTATTTTTCAGGAAGGAACGCAAAGCTTAGGATCCGCTATCGTAAAAAGCATCCTGCCCGTTGCGGACGGCAGTTGCCTCGTCGCGACCGAACACGATGGGGTATTCTGGTATGCCAATGGCGTGCTGAGCACCTGGAAAGCAGTTTTTGACGGCATTGCCCGCACCAACCAGATCAACAAGGGCATCCGGCTTTCCAATGGCAATTATGCCTTCGGCACCATCCTGAACGGCGTATTTATCCTGAATGCGCAAGGGGAGGTTTTGTTTCACCTCAATCGGAGCAGCGGTCTGCAAAACAATACCGTGCTGGCCCTGCACGAAGACCATGCCGGCAATCTCTGGCTGGGTTTGGATAAGGGGATAGATTTGGTTGAACTGAATTCTCCGGTGGTCTACTATACCGACAAAGAAGGCAAACCCGGCGCTGTGTATACCGCAGCCGTTTTTGAAGGCAACCTTTACATCGGCGCCAATCAGGGCGTTTTTTACAAACCCTGGCCGTCTAATGGCGAGGACTTTCGACTGCTGGAAGGCACGCAGGGCCAGGTTTGGGAACTGCGGGTGCTAGACGGGCAACTGTTGTGTGGCCACAACGAGGGTACCTTTGCCATTCAGGGCAAACGGGCCTCGAAAATATCTTCCGTTACAGGCGGCTGGACCATGCAGCTCCATCCAACTCGATCAGATATTTTGTTGCAAGGCACATACACGGGGGTGATCGTGCTGCGCAAAAATCCGGGCGGCCGCTGGCAGTTCTCCCACCGCATCGAGGGCTTTATCGAGCCGGTGAAGCGCCTGTTGTTCGATGCGGAGGGCAATGTCTGGGCGGCTAATCCGTACAAAGGCTTGTACAGACTGAGGTTGTCAGAAGATTTGCGTACATGGACAGAAATTCGGCCTTATGGCCCCAAAGACGGGCTTCCTTCTCAATTCAAAGCCGACATTTTTCGGTTCAATGGCGCTTTTGTTACCCGTTCTGCAGGAAAACTCTTTCACTATGACAAAGATGGCCGCTGGAAACCGTTCGAACTGCTAAAAGGCGCAAGCAGGGCTTTTACGTTTGCACCGGGCGAGTGGTTTGAAGTATATCCGGATGTGGTAAAATGGGTACGCGCCAAAGGCATTCATCCGATTTCACTATCCCTCATCCCCGATTTTGAAAACATCCTGTCGCTGGGTGACGGCAGCTACCTTTTTTGTCTGGAAGACGGTTATGCCCTGATAGACGGCAACCAGGCCCGGCATAATTTTGCGCAATCCACTCCGCCGCCAATGCTGCTGGAGGTGGAAATCGGGGGGGCGAAATCGCCTTTTCTGGTCACGCGCCAAGAAACAGAATTCCTGACTTTATTGGCGGGGCAGAATAATTTTATTTTCAGGTTTGCACTGCCGGTTTATACCAGAGTTCCTGATTTTCAATACCAATTGGAAGGTTTTTCGCCAGATTGGTCGCCGTGGGGGAAAGTTTTTCTGAAGGAATTTACCAATTTGCCGCCTGGGAAGTACACGTTCCGCGCCCGTTCCAATGCCTCGGAGGAAGTGGTGACTTTCGCTTTTGTCATTCGCCCGCGTTGGTATCAAACAACCTGGGCTGCCGCGCTGGTACTGGTGTTTGTCTGGGTATTGCTCGCCATCGGTCTGGGCTGGCACCGTCGGCGGCTGGAAAAACAACGCAGGAAGTTGCTGCTGGAAAAAGAACGCGAGCTGGAGCAACAACGCATTCGGGCTGCCAACGAAAAACTGCAATCGGATGTGATTGGGAAAAGCCAGGAATTGGCGAATTCCACCATGAACCTCGTACGCAAAAACGAAACCCTGATGGAGATCAAAGAGGAATTGACCCAGGCCCGATCCAATGCCGGCGGCGCATTCCCCCCTGGCAATTACCGCAAACTCCAGCGATTGATCGAAGATAATCTTTCTTCCGAACAGGATTGGAAGCTGTTTGAAACCAATTTCAACCAGGTGCATGAAGCCTTTTTTAACCGGCTGAAAGCACAATTTCCTGACCTCACCCCCGGCGACTTGAAACTGGCAGCTTATTTAAAAATGAATTTGTCGTCGAAAGAAATAGCGCCCCTGCTCAATATTTCGGTGCGTGGTGTGGAAAACAAACGTTACCGCCTGCGCCAAAAAGTGCATTTGGACAACGATGCAAATTTGACTGAGTTCATGATTCACTTCTGATGAGTAAAAGGCAAGTTGGCAAATTGGCAATGAACGGACAATTTCAGAATTTTGCCCCTTGCCCCTTGCCCCTTGCCCCTTGCATTTTGCCCCTTGTTTTCCGAACATTTTCCGGATAATTCCCGAAAAATTTCCGAAAAACGGGCCTCCGGGTTTTTATCAGATCGCTCCTGTATTTTATTAATCGTATAATATCAGGGAATTATAGATTGAAAAATAGAATGCATGGGAAATCCAATCTTTTGGCGCTATTTTTTCAATAAAGAGCGTATTACCGGTTGCAACTGAGTTTGACTGAAACACTAATCAGAAACAAATTTCAAGATCATGGCAACTGCATTCATCTTTCTGGTTGTGGCTTTGGCCGCAATCGGGCTGGTAACAACAGTGGAAGGAAATGCAAAGCGTCGGTCTGAATACTATGAGGAAAAAAACAAAGGGGTTATTCCGTTTGATAAACGCAATTTGCTGCCTCGTGGCTACCAAGGCCGGGTTTTGGCTATGCCTGCCCATACTCAGGGAATTTATGACGACGCGTATGCTACTGCATACAACCAGGAACGAGGAAAAAACAAGCTGCAGAACAGATCTGGCAATCAGCGACTCACAGCAACTTTGCTATTTTCAATGCTCATTATTATTACCCTGGCTTATGCTGCTATGCGCAAAAAAGAGCACGCGGCTACAAGCCCACTCAACAAGGCGGAGCTTTACCTTAAATATTGAAATCTCATGTACTTAGGGAGGTCTGCGGTCTTTGCACCGCAGGCCTTTCATTTTGAGATGGAAGGTTTTTGAAGGATAATTTTTCCTTCCCGCTTCAATTGGCATTACCGAAGGAATTTTACACAGGATTTGGCATATTTTTTGACGCTTAGGTAAAACGAATAGACACTACAAAAAGAGCATATTCAAAATTCCATGATCGAGCGAAAGCGAGGAAATTTGAACATGCTCTAAGAGAAACCACTCCTCCTTTGCTTCTGTTTTGCTTAATGCAAATTATTGAAAATTATGTACCAACAGGCGCGTCCCTCCCAGCGTCTTGTGGTAAGCACATGTTGGGGTTTTCCTCAACATACTTTACGATGGAGCAACACAAATGGTATGAGCGAACACACACTATTTTAAAAAAAATGAGTGGCCATGACAGCATCCAAGTATGTTTCAAGGCATCTCCCGCAAGTTCCTAAGAAGGGAAAAAAAGAGATTCCTGCCTGTCGGCTTCGATTGGAAACGTACCTCAAAAACGAACTTTCGAAGCTGAAAAACCTGCACGTTGGGTCGCCCGACGATGCGCATACTTTTTTATTGCTGGAACGCAAGATCGCCGACAAGCCGGTGCGGGCCTATTTCTCAGGAGAGGTCTTTGATTATGTCCGGCGCGCTGCCCGGCAGGAAGGACTGGCACTGCCCTGTGAAGACCTCCGCCTGTTTCTGCGGGTGATTCCCTTCGTGACCGAGGTGGTCATTTCCATCCAGTATTTTCACAATCAAATTTTAGACAGCAAGGCGGGGGTAACCTGCCGCAATAAAAGGCAAATTGATCAGAACCTGCTTTCGGCCAACCTGCTCAAAGAATACCTTTACGAGTACATTGAACAGGAAACTGAACCTGCGCATGCTGCCGTCATTACCCGTTATGTGCGCCGTATTTTCAAGTACGTGGACGTAGGCCAGCAAATAGAAAAAAAGTGGAATTCGTACGAAAGCTTCGATCAGGGGTTGTACAAAAACATGCAATTACATCCTGAAATTGAAGCTTTTGCAAACCTTGAGCGGATAACGCCGCTTCTGGAAACCCTGCGCCGTTTCTACCCGGAACGCAGCGACTATGCCAACGCCTACCTGCAGCGCATTGCCCTCACCTCGGCGGCTTTGTTTGTGCTGAATGCAGAAATGATCCTGGAAATCAGCGGCTACAAAGGCGCCGAACGCGACCGGTTGCTGGAATTCTCCTGGCTTTACGGCATGATGCAGCAAGTCATCAACGACAACGCCGATGTGGTGCCCTCCCGTTTCAACCACGAAACGACCGAAAAAACCGCCAGCGACGCGTTCAGCGATGCCCGCAACCACAACGTTACGCTGCCCTTGTTTCTGCACCTCGAAAATATGCGGTTGGCGTCGGAAAACCACGAGCAGGACTTAGTCAAATCTATCCTGCAGCGCCCTTTCCACGTAACCCTGACCAACCGCGAAGAAGAACGCATGTTCCTGGAATTGAGGGCATCCGGCGCGCTTTATTTTTCCATAGACCTGGGTAAATATTTTGCCGCTATGGCTCAAAACAGCCTGGCCGGCAGTGCGTCTGATTGTCAAACCCTTTTGTCGCTCTGCGAAGTGGCAGAGTGGAATCGCTATATTTACGACTGTTACAACAAAAAAGACCCGCAGAATAAACGCCTGCGCAAACGCTACAAGGACAGCCCGCACTATGCGGCGATAATAGCGCTGACCGGGAATATAAAGTCGCATCAACAAGCTGTTTGCTTGCCAGTGTGATTTTCCTTGGGCACAACCGTTTGCAATCCAGCCAATTTCGCTAATTTTGAGCACCGCAACACGCCGGTAGCATTGGGAACAGAAAAAAATAGCGGAATCATGCAGGAAATTAAACTCAGGGAAATTGTATCGTTTGCCAACCAGGAGGAATTTCACGACCTTTTACTCGACCGTCTGCACGGAGCCATCCACCGGGTACTCGACATTGAAGAAGGCGATTATACGATGTTCATGGTGACGATCCCCCGAGGGCAGGACGTCGAGATCAACCCTTTTCTGCAACAGGAGCAACTTATCTACGGCGGCGTGGACGCGCAAAGGCGGCTGTTGGAAGTCGGCGGCCCCAATAAAAATACGGCAGCCAGCTGGGACTACCTCAAATTCGAAGAGTTCTTTACCGAAGAAACCTACCTGACCCGCAACACCTTCAACGAGTTGGAAGCAGGCCAGTATTCCATCGAAGATATTCCGGTGAAATTTTCGGGCGATTTGTACGATTACTTTTCAGAACAGCGCGAAAACATCCCCCAGGATCCGCAAGCGCCAGCCAACCTGAAAGAAGCGGAATACTGGATTCTGCGCGAACACTTTGAATTCGATTCGCGCTTATCCGATAAATTCCTTTCGCTGCCGCTGATCCAGTACCTCGAATTCGACGGCGTATTGCACTTTATTTACAAAAGAAAACACTCCAGAAAAGTATTCCCGCAAGGGTTAAAGGATATTTCGGTCATCAAAAAGCTCATTCGCGAGTTCAATAACCTTTACGATGAAATTATCCTCGATTGGGATATTGAATCGGGCAACTTTCAGAAGCGCGAAATTGTGGACAATATCCTGTTGTACAGCAATGACCCCGCTTTTCAGGAACGCAAAAACAGGAACCCGATCCTTCGCGAGTTGCGCTACCTCGAATACTATCAAAACCACTTCCATTACTACAAACGCCGCGTAGAATATGGCCGCCAGGTGCCTGCCCTGTTCTACGAGCGCTATTTGCTGCAAGCCATCGTACACATTCTTATAGATTCGTATGCACACAACGTGAGTGCCCACAGCCTCGTAGCGCTCAACTGGTATTTTCAGTTACGCTCCGAATACTACGGCCAGGGTGCACACCAGCGCGATGCGATCTGGGGTTCTTACAAATCGAAATTGCTGTCGGCGGTGGACAGCGGCGCAGGCTGGCGGCGCGATATGGCCGACTGGATCGAAGACCAGATTTTTGAGCGCAATGTGAGCGAAGACGAAAACCTGCACGACGTGGTGAGCCAACACCCGCTGGTGCAGTATCCGGGGCGGTTGGACAAAGAAATCCACGTGCTGCTGAAGTTTATGCTCGAAAAAGGCGCTTTCTGGAGCGGCGTCACCCGCGACATCCATTTTGGCGGCAAAATCATTGGCCTGTACAGCCTGCTTTGGAACGATTTCATCAACAATCCGCTCTACCTTGGCACCATTGCCCGGTCGGAAGGCATCGAACGGATCAACCTGAAAATCACCATTTTTGCGCCGGAAACCGCTGCATCCCGAAGCAGGGGCGCTTATCGCAATCCAAAACACATCCTGCGGGAAGGTGTTCTGGCCACCGTAGACTTGCGCCGCATCCGCAGCAAAGACGCGGATTCTAACGGCGAAGCAGAATACCTGACCATGCCCGATGGCGAAAAACTATACTACGAAGACCACCCCTCGCTGAAAAACCGCAGCGTTTTTGTGGAACCCGGCCCCAACTACATCGCCCTGAAAGAAGCGCTTAAATCGGTTCGTATGTTTTTCCCCGGCGATCTGGTGGGCAAACACGCCTTCCTGACCATCCTGGAAAACGAAATCCGCAACGTCAAGCACTACAAAGGTGAAGCGCTGCGCCAGATGCACGCGGAGGGCCTGACACTGAATATTTCCATTCAGGAAGCTGCTGTAAAACTAAGCACAGGTTCCACGGAGTTGTACAAAACGGGGATCTGGCTGGAGACGCCGACCGTGTTGAAAAAAGGACGGGACAGCGAAATGTCGCCGCTCATTACCCGAAAATTTAACGCCCTGCGCGGCGACGTTATGAACTCGACCGAAGGCGAATTCCTGCCCCGGCTCGGCGGCAACTACCAGGATAAAATCTGCGCTGCGATGTTGTTCAACAACCGTTTTGCCAGCGTACAAAAAGGGGATACGGGCACCAGCCGAAGCAAAAATGAAGATACCGACCGCGACCGCGCTTACTATCCCTGGCTTATTCCTGCGAGTTGTCCACTGCCAGGCGACAGCGGCGTACACGACGATATGGAACTCAACCTGCGCGAGGCACGGGCACTTTACGCCCATTTCGACCGCCGTAAAGCTGCTGAAATCGAACCAATGGCCAAGGCCTACCTCGAAACTTTCGAGCAGGAGTACGACCACGAAATTGGCTACATCAAAAAATACTTTTACGTCTGGAAAGGCGAAAACCTTTATCGCCACCACGAAGGCGCCGACCTGGCCTGGGAAAACATCGGTCGTTTCCGCTTTGTCAGCGTGCCGGGCGGGTCGCCCAAATCGGTTGAAAGTGTGCGGCGGCAGGGCGTGGTGCGCATCCTCGAATCAAAAGAACTCCACCCCGAAGACAGCCTCACCCAAACTTACCACCGCTGGCTGAAAAAGTGGCTTGGCGCCGAAAAACAGGTGGTGCTGTTGCAAAAAGACAACAACATTGACGACGGCATGTTCGTCTACAACCCAGCACAGGCCGAAACGCTGCACTATTACAACATGCAGGAAACCATGGAATACCTGCAGGGCAACGGCCATCCGGTGAAAACCACCCACCTGCGCTACGCCCACCGCGTGGATTCCGACACCGATCAGGAACGCATCAGCTACCGCAGCAACGGCATCCTGAAGACTTATTTTGTGGATCCCGTCTACCGCGCCGAAAAAGGCATCTCGCTGGGGCATATCCCCGCCGAGCGCCAGGCCGAATTGTTCGAAACGCTGACCACCAAAGTCTGCATGTTTGACAACCGCATCTGGCACCGCATCAAAGACCTTGGTCGTACCGACATTTATCGCGACATGCTGCACTTAGTGGTGCACAAAGAGGAAACGCCGGGCCAGGCCGGGATGGAGGGCTTCCAGAACCTCTGGGAGTACGAAAAGCAACACGCCATCAAGGATTGCCATTTTCTGGTGCTGCACCTGTCTTATATCGAACGCATCTTAGAAGAAAAATACGCCGGCCACCCGGCCTACACCGAAGGCGGCAACATTCAGCTTTTCCTTGAACAGGAGTTGCTGCCCGTGCTCACCAATCCGGAAACGGGCAAAATTCGAGACAATTTCATCCTCGTGATCACCACAGGCCGCGGCCGCATCAGTTGGTGGAAAGAGATCGAGCAGAAATACCCGCATTACACGTCGTTCATCATGTTCCGAACGGTGGAATCGCTGATTTCGAGTATTGAAAACGCGGTGGGGATGAAAGATGATATTGAGTTGAAGTTTCGGTTGGTGAAGGTGTTGTTTGGGGCGTGATGAAGGGCAAAGCCCTTCGAATAGTAGACGCGAGGCGGAGCCTCAGCGCCAGCGGGGAATAGTAGACGCGTGGTGGAGCTTCGACTTCGCTTAGCTACCGCCTCCGCGCCAGCGAGTAAATTTACAAAATGGACAAAGGGCAATTGTTCGGCGACGCTTATCAGCCGGCAGAAATCGCAAAGCGGGTGCAAAATATGGGCGTAGCCAAAGCCCGGGCTGACGCGCTAACCCTGTTGGTGCTGGCTGTGCTGGCAGGCGCCTTTATTTCACTTGGCGCTCTTTTCTACACCATGGTGGTCACCAACAGCAGTCTGGGGTTTGGGCTGACGCGTTTGGCCGGTGGCCTGACGTTCTGCCTGGGGTTGATTCTGGTCGTGATTGGCGGCGCTGAATTATTCACCGGCAACAACCTGCTGGCCATGGCCTGGGCTGGCAAACTCATTTCCACAAAAGCCGTCCTGCGCAACTGGAGCTTAGTCTATCTGGGAAATGTAGCGGGCTGCCTCGGCACGGTCGCGCTGGTTTTGTGGGCCGACCTGGGCAGCATGGCTGGCGGTGCTGTTGGGGAAACCCTGCTGCAAATTGCGCAAACCAAAGCCGGACTTTCCTTCGGAGCGGCCTTTGCCCGGGGTATTTTGTGCAATACGTTGGTGTGCCTGGCCGTCTGGCTTGCCATGGGCGGACACAGCGTAACCGATAAAATACTCGCCATCCTTTTTCCCATTACCGGCTTCGTCACCATGGGGTTTGAACACTCCATCGCCAACTGGTTTTTTCTGCCCATCGGGTTGGCCATGCAGGCGCCTGATGCCGCGATGCTGCCCGGCGTGGTCAACAACCTCATTGCCGTAAGTCTTGGTAATATTGTGGGGGGCACTTTGTTGGTCGCAGGGGTGTATTGGGCTGCGTATCTCAGGGGGGGAATGCCGGACGCAAAAGAATGAAAAGATGTTATTGGAAAATACACTTCCCATTGATGCAAATCTATAATGCTATCATCCAGCCTGAATGATTCAAACCATAAGAACCGACTCCAGCCATCCAGACTTCATCGAACTTGTAAAATTCCTGGACGCCGATTTAGCCGAAAGGGATGGAACGGACAATGCCTTTTATGCACAATTCAATAAAATTGACCACATCAAATACGCCGTTGTTGCATACGAAGATGGGCAGCCTGTAGGTTGTGGCGCCATCAAGGAACACGGCCCCAATGCGATGGAAATCAAACGGATGTATACCACGCCGGAAGGCAGGGGAAAAGGGGTTGCTACCCGGGTTCTAACCGAACTGGAAGCCTGGGCTGCCGAATTGTCGTGCGAAAAATGTGTTCTCGAAACCGGAAAAAAACAACCGGAAGCCATCGAATTGTACAAAAAGAACGGATACCGGATCATTCCGAATTATGGCCAGTATGCCGGAATTGAAAATAGTGTTTGTTTTGAAAAAGTAGTCAGATAAATCACCTCTGCAGGCGCTGCCGCTTCCAAGGAACTGAAATCTCCATATTTGGGTTTTCTCAAGACATTTTTCAAATAGTCCAATCCAATCATCATGGTTGTTCAACTTGCCGAAGGAAACCTTAAAACAAAGTTCGGGGAATACCGCGAAGTACTTTACTACGATGGCCAGAAAGAAGCCTTTGCTTTGGTCATGGGCAACGTTGCAGGTGAAGAAGCCGTCCTGTGCCGTGTGCATTCCTCCTGCATCTTTGCCCACCATTTCAACAGCATCGAGTGCGACTGTCGGGAGCAAATGGAAATTTCGAGCAACTCATCCAGCAGGAAGGCAAAGGGATTGTGATCTGGCTCGACCAGGAAGGCAAAGGCAACGGCCACTTCGCCCTGCTGAAAAGCGTGGCCCACAAAAGGCAGGGCATGCCGCAAGCCGAAGCTTACGAAGCGGTCGGTTTTAAAAGGGACGCCCGGGACTTCACACGGGCGGCAGAAATCCTGAACGACCTCGGCGTCAAATCCATCCGGATGTTGACCAACAACCCCAACAAGGTGGAAACGCTGACCCGGCACGGCATCGAAGTAGTTGGAATCAGGCCGACCGTGCTTTAGCCGCCAACCGCTCGCGCGATGGCGGTAACTGAGCTGGCGGCTGAGCGTAGTCGAAGTCAAGTCGAAGTTCCGCCTCGCGTGTCCTATTCTCCGGGCTCTGCCCGGAACCAGAACCGCCCCATGCAATACGCCCGGCTTCCCTGCGTTTTGCTTTACAATTCAACACATAGGCGCAATGATCGAAAAACTAAAAGCCTCGGGCAGATTGGAGATTACGCTACTCCTAATCGTTATGTCCCTGTTCTGTTTCGGGATTTCC
>JALHRK010000109.1 GCA_022841505.1 Saprospiraceae bacterium
TGTTCTTAGTACTATTCTGGTTGCGCTGGCACGTCCACCTTTTCAAAGTATAAAGGTTAAAGGCTAAAGGTTAAAGTAAATAAGAAACTTCATCATTAACATAAACCCAACTTTGCCCTTTATCCTTTCTACTTTAACCTTGATCGTTTATAAAACCGTCCACCGTCAACCATCCACCGTCAACCGTACAACCATGCACATCGAAGACCTGCTGCAACGCGCCCTCAACTTAGACTTCCTCACCGCTGAAGAAGGGGTTTTCCTTTTTGAACAGGCGCCAACGGCGGCCCTCGTACACGTGGGCAACCGGCTGCGGCAACACCATGTGCCGAACAAAACGGTGACCTGGATCATTGACCGCAATTCCAATACCACCAACGTGTGCATTGCCAATTGCAAATTCTGCAACTTTTACCGCAGGCCGGGACACGAGGAATCGTACACCACCAGCATCGAAGAATACAAAGTCAAAATCGAAGAAATGTTCCGCCTTGGCGGCGACCAGTTGCTGTTGCAGGGCGGCCACCACCCGGATTTGGGGCTGGATTTTTATTGCACGCTGTTCCGGCAATTGAAGGAGCTCTACCCCAACCTGAAACTGCACGCCCTCGGGCCGCCGGAGATCGCGCACATCACCAAATTGGAAAAATCCACGCACCGCGAAGTGCTGCAAGCGTTGATGGACGCGGGCCTCGACTCGCTCCCGGGCGCAGGCGCAGAAATTCTCGACGACCGGGTGCGCCGCCTTATTTCTAAAGGCAAATGCGGCGGCCAGGAATGGCTCGACGTGATGCGCGCCGCCCACCAACTGCGGCTGACGACCTCGGCTACGATGATGTTCGGCCACATCGAAACGAACTTAGAACGCATGGAACATTTCGTGGCCCTGCGCCAGGTGCAATCCGAAAAACCGGCGGACGCCAAAGGCTTCATCGCCTTCATTCCCTGGCCGTTCCAGGACGAAGACACCATCCTGAAAAAAATCCGCCGCGCGCGCAACACCTGTACCGGCGACGAATACGTGCGCATGATCGCTATGAGCCGCATCATGTTGCCCAATGTCACGAACATCCAGGCTTCCTGGCTCACGGTGGGCAAACAGGTAGCCCAAATCTGCCTGCACGCAGGCGCCAATGATTTCGGCAGCATCATGATCGAAGAAAATGTGGTGTCAGCAGCGGGTGCCAATTTCCGCTTCACCGCCGACGGCATCCAGCGCGCCATTCGCGAAGCAGGATTTACACCCCAGTTGCGCACACAGCAATACCAGCCCCGGGAGTTGCCGGCGTTTATGGAGCAGCAGGCGTTGGTGGGAGCGGGACTTGAGGTGGATTAATTTGAAGATTAGTTGATTTGAAAATTTGAAGATTGAGGGAACATCACATGTTTGGGGATGGCGAACAGCCTGCTAATTGCATATACCACCTTTGGTCCTACCGCGGCGGTCATTCCCACGGCTTGTCATCCCGCAGGGAATCTGCGACTTTAGAACGGCTTTACCAGGTATTTTCAATCATCAATTTTGGGAATGGCGAACAGCCTGCCAATTGAATACCCTGCTTCTCGCCTCCCCAACGCCCTTGTTTTCATTACGTGCGCTATTCGCTGCGCTATTGCTCTTTGCGCACTCCATTCCAACAGGGGCTACCCGATCCTCTCTTTCTCCGAAAGGATTGTTTTTTTGCTCACGGGAAGACCGGAAAAGCTAACTTTTTGACTGTAATGATAATACTACACGAAAGCCCAGAAGATCGTCTCGACGCAAAAAGGAATCTTCGTCTCTGTAACAGACATGACAAAATCTGGACGGGCTATAGTAGCTACCTCCACGGTTTACTCGGTAAAGGCCCTTTTTCGGCCCAAGAGGATTTACTACTATTCCTTCAACTTTACAAGCATCATAATATTTCTCATCGTACCAATCCTGGCACCATTCCCACACATTACCACTCATATCAAACAATTCCAATTCGTTAGGCTTCAATGTTCCAACTGGATGCGTTTTACTACTGGCATTTTCTTTATACCATGCAACTTCTTTCAGAATGTTGCTGCCACTAAATGTATAGTTTTTGGAGCGCCTGCCTCCGCGGGCGGCGTATTCCCACTCAGCTTCAGTGGGAAGGCGGAAGCCAATAACTTTCTGAGTATCATTCGTTATTTTTCCACTAGAATCTAATAAATTCCCCTGCTTGTCATAAGTAGCCGGATAATTATGCATTTTATTCAGTAGATTACAATACTCTACGGCATCAAACCAACTTACCCGCTCTACTGGATTTTTATTGCTTTTAAACCGAGAAGGATTGGGTTTGCCGCTTATTTTCGTATATTCTTCTTGTGTTACTGGATATTTCCCAATCCCAAAACTGTTTAGAGTTACTTTGTGCATGGTACCCTCCTCCGGACTTCCCATAATGTAAGTTCCTCCTCTAACTTCAACGAAAACTAAATTTATAGGAGTTTTTTCTTCAAAAAAGTGTTTTGCCATATCCATCCCACTAAAATCTACCTCACTCAATCCGAAGTTGTCTATCGCTTGCTTGGCCAAAAAAAACTCCAGAACAGATTTATGCGCAAACTTCCAGTTGCCCGCGCCGTCGCACGTGAGCAGCGATTGACCGGTAACTTCTTCTGGTTTTAATTCAATGTTGTTTTTTTTAGCGATGGCTACCGCTTCGGTTTTGGTTAGATACAGGCGTTGTTCCAGTTGCCAGGTTTCCCAGATTTCCATAGCGGTTTGTTGTGAAACCTGGCGCAGGTTGTTGATGAAGGTTTCTCGCTCTGCTGTATTCCTGCGTTTTTCTCCTTCTCTGATGAGCCATTGCTCCACTAAGGTTTCATAGATGTCGTAATCCGTATTAAAATCACGCTCGCTCCCAACTAAGAGGTCTATATAGCTGAGCATCATAGGCCGCATGACCAAATGTCTGGATTTATTAACAATTTGCAGCGCGCGTTCCTTTTTCCTGCGGTTCCAAAAAGGCAGGTAACCATATTTTTTGTTCAAATACTGCTTTACTTCCTGATCTGTAAAAGGAGAAACGTAGAGTTTATTCAACCGGTAATACCCTTTTTCGTCGGGGCGTTTCACTTTCAGCTCGTAGGGGTCGTCCTCCTGTCCCGGGAAATATTGGGTGCGGCAAGTCATGACCACTTCGCAAAAATTCCGGGTCGCTTCGATGATGACATCCACGCGGTTTTGAAAAGCTTGCGCATCTGAAATCCCCGGGTCTTTCGAGACGATGTTTGGGTCTTCGTCCAGCGCATCGAGCAGCAGGATGGTATTTTTTGCCGCATCTTTGCTGATGGCTTTAATTTCGTCTAATGTGTCCGGGTGCGAAAAGCGGAGCAGGCGCATCTGGTATTTCCGGTGGTTAAAAAAGGAATGGTAAGCCAAATACAGGTTGATCATAAAGGTCGTCTTGCCCATCCCGGAATCTGCCAGGATTAGGTAAAAACGCTCTCCATCTGTTTTTTCATTGAAAGCTTTTTTGAGAAAAAAAGGGATCATTGAGTTGGTCGCTACATACTGGTGGGTGAAGCCTGGCTCATCTTGCCGGGCAGGCGACGCATTCTGGTATTTGGTGGGAATATAAATGCGCGTGGCTTGTTGCAGCATTTGGTAGTCGAATTGGGGTTTCAAATCTTTCGCGGCATTGAGGTTTTTGCGATGTTCCAATAGCTTTTTACTGCCGCGATATAAGCCCAAAGCTATTAGTCCAAGTGAGATGAGAAAAACCAGGGTCAACCACTCTATGCTTATACCCAAGTATTTGGACCACGCTTCCAAAGGCACTACTTTCAGGATCGCTTCTACTAATTTTTCTTCCATGTGATGTGGCTTACAGTATTAAAACAAGTCTATTCTTTGTCAAATATGCATAAAAATGTGAACATGCTGTACCGCTCCGTCAATTTGTCTTTTATTTTAACTTCTTGATAAACAACCACACAAACTTCCCGATCTTTGTTCAGCGTTAAGTGTTTTAATAAGAACCCTTCATATTTACAGGATAATTTCGACCCATGTCCACGAAAAAATTCCATTGCCTCCTCTGCTTCGCCCTGTGCGCCTTTGCGCTGCACAGCCAGGAAGCGCCACCGCTCGTTGAAGACCCGGCGATGGCGCAGCAATTGTCGTTAGACATCCAGATCAATACGCAGAATTCGGAAATAGCGCCCGTGCTGAGTGGAGACGGAAAGACGCTCTACTTCGTGCGCGAAGGCCATCACAACAACATCGGCGATGCCGACGCTGCCGACATCTGGGCGAGCTACCTGCGGGAAGACGGCGCCTGGAGCCGGGCCATCCACCTGCCCGCCCCGCTCAACAACCGCCTGCCTAACCGCATTTTGGCAACCGAGGTCAGTGGAGATGTCGTTTACTTAGCCGATCGCTACAACAACGGCAACCCGCGCGGCCTGGCCATATCGCTGCGCAACGGACGCTCCTGGTCGAAGCCGCTGGCCATGACCATCGAAGGCTTCGTGCCGGGCGATGGGGAAAGACCGCATTATCAGGTTGACGTCACCGGGAATTTCCTCTTGCTTGCCGCAAACCTGCCGGGGGGATTGGGCAAGCGCGACCTCTACGTGTGTTTTCGCAAAGACGTCCTGCATTGGTCGAAACCGCTCCCACTTGGAGCAACCCTGAATTCGCCCGGCGATGAAGCGAAGGCTTTTTTGGCTGCGGATGGCCACACCCTCTATTTTGCAAGTGACGGACGCGACGGTTACGGCGGTTTGGACTGGTTTTATACCGTCCGGCAAGACGAATCCTGGACGCGCTGGAGCGAACCGAAGCAACTGGGCAAACCCATCAACACGCCCGACGACGACCAATATTTAACCGTTTCGCATTGGGGAGAAACCGCGGTAGTTGCGCGCGGCCCCAAAGACGGCAACAGCGACCTGATGATGGTTACGCTGCCCGAAAACCTGCGCCCACAGCCCATGACCTTAGTGACCGGCAATGTGGTGGACGCGCGCACAGGCCTGGCCTTGGGCCTGCCCGTCGCCCACCGGTTGTTCCAGTGCGAAGGCAAAGAAGCGCCCCTGAACAGAAAACCGGGCAGCCCGTTTGCGTTGTTGGCGCCTTCTTCACAAGCTACGGGCGGGTACATTTGCCCGAAAGGCTATTTTGCGACAAGCAATCAATTTGCAGTTTCTCGGGGAACATTTCAGGAAGAGGACGTTGACCCTTATGGCACTTTCGCAGCCACGAATTTAAACCCGCTGTATTTTCAAAGAGAATCGGAAATTGAAAACCTGAGCCTGCGCCTGAACCAGGTGGACATCGAATTGCAGGAAGCCAACCAGCTGCGCGGCATCTGGAAACAAAAATTAGACGCGGCCCGCCAGACGAATCCCAAAGCCTGGAAACCCGAAGACGATCCGGAATTACAGGCCTTGAAACACCGCTACCAGGAATACCTTTCCCGCCAGCGGGATACCATTGTGCCGCCCATGCAGGTGCTGATCGCTCCGAAGCCCGGGGAAGTACTGGAAGAAAGTGTGATCCCCGCTTCGTTTGACCACATCGGGCAACCAGAAGACGAATTGACGGAACTGCGCCGCCGCCTGCAAAATCACTACCAAACTCAATATGCGGAGAAAGCTGAAGCAGCGGCTGCCCCCTCCGGAAAATATTTGTGGGAAACCGATCCGCCGGCTTTCGACGACCTTAGCCGGGGCATCCGCGACAGCTTGCGGCAAAAACTCTACCCGGAAGTGCAGCAACAGGTGAGCCGGGAAGTCGTGGCGGAAGTGCTGGCAGAATTGGCGCGCGATCCGAACGTGATTCCGGAACAGGAAGCCGCATTGCGCGAGCAAATCCGGCAGGCACTAACGGCATCCACCATGTCGCACGCGCCGTTGCCTGACGCCCAGGCGCCGCCGCCCCTGAAGGACTGGGAGCGCTTGTTTGCAGCCGATATCGAAAAGGCCGTATCGGATGAAGTACGCACCGAACTGGCTGAAGGGATGCGGGAGGATGTGAAGGTTGCCTTGTCCATTGAGGCGACTTACCTCCTCAAAAAAGAACAATCAGCCACGCTGCGCCGCGCTTTGGGTGAAAAAGTGATCCAGCAAATCCGCGAAGAAGAAAAGAAAATGGCTGAATTTTCCGAAGAGATGCCGACGCCACAATTGCCGCAAACCGAGCCGCAGAAGATCGAAAGTCCGCCTCAGCTCCAGGCCGACATCGCGCTTTTGCCCATCGAAGAAGGCCAGGTTATTTTATTGAACCAGGTCTTTTTTGAACCGAATGCGGCCAAACTGAAAGCGGTTTCTTATGCTGAATTGGACAATGTGGTGGAAATGCTCCGGCAAAATCCGGGCATGACCATCGAAATCGGCGCACACACCCACGGCGGCATTTCGCATGCTTTGGCCATGCAATTGTCTTCGCAACGCGCCCGGGCCATAGCAGATTACCTCATCAGTAAGGGAATTCCGAAAGAAAATGTACCTTACCGCGGTTATGGAAAAATGATTCCAATAGCAGCCAACGATACCCCGGAAGGGCGGAAGACCAACCAGCGTATCGAACTCAATATCATTAAACTGAAGTGATTTTTTACCAATAAAGGTGTCACACCCAATCTTCAAATTTTCAAATCATCAAATCTTCAAATCACACCTCCATGCTCCCACTCGTATCAGAAAAAATAATTGACGCCGTTGGCGAAGCGCTCGACAAAGACGACGCTTATGAAATTGCCATCGAAGAAATGGCCGAACAGCAACCTGCTATCGTTGCCCTGGCTTTATCGGAAGACTTCCAGGTTTTTTCGGAAGAGGAACGGGATTTTTTCCTCTACCTCGCCCTGATCATGTGGAAATCGGCCTGTAAAGTCGGCACGCCGGCCACCGCCACACCCGAAGCCATCGAAGCTGCCGAAGAGCTCAATTGGGCCATCCTGGAACAATCGTCCGGCTCCACTTTCCACGACCGGCTGGATCCTTTTTTTGAAAATCCACAGCAGGAAGACCTCCTGGCTTTTATTGAAGACGCCGTGTCGGAAGACGAGGAAGACGAAGATACCATTGTCACCAAAGAGGGCCGCGAAGCGATGTTTATCTCGCTGAAATCGGTGATGGATGTGTTGATTGCGTAGCTGTAAATCAGTTGGCAGTCGGCAGGAATTCAGTTGGCAGTGTGCCAGACAAATTAATAATTTCCTCGACAGTAACTTTTATGGATTTTTTTCATTCTATAAATTGGTTGCTGCAGTCTGCAAAGGTCATGGTTTTTTAAACCTGTTTTTTCAAGCGGCGCCGTCTCTCAATAAAAGACCTCTGTTGTGGCGCAAATGGCTTGGAAATACGTAAGCAGTGAGGGTAAAACCTACTATGTCGGCCTGTTTCATAGCGAAGCGGACGGCCACTTAGTCATTTATTGCGGCGCCAACATTCTGCATATTGATTTCAACGTGTTGCAAGCCAGCACGTTCTCTTTTATGATTGACGACGACCTTTGTGAAGTCGTTCTGGAGCCTGCGAAAAAGGGATTTAGCTACCAATTCTTTGCCAACCGCGAAAAAGAAGCCGAACGCAAGACGCAGCGCAAAAAATTAGATCGAAAATACCTGAAGCAAACCTTGCTTTTTGGAGTCGGTTTCCTTTTGATCATTGTGGTAGGCGCCATTTTTATGGTTGGCCAATACCGGGAAAACATTCGCAGACAACGCGCCCTGATGGCCCCGATCAACGCCAGCGCAAAAGCCATTGGGGTGGTCAGTGTGGAAAATCAACGCGGCGATACGTTGGTGGTGTACTACCGCTTTTCAGCCAATAGCCAGGATTTCAGCAATGTTGCGCTTTTGCCAACCGGAAAAACGCCTTCCGGGTTGCCGGTGGAAAATGGTGATGAATTCACCGTTTTTTACACGGAAGGACAACCCGTCAACAACAGCCTTAAATGGTCCTTGCCCGCCACCGCCCAAATTGAGCGTTACCGCAAAAAAGTATCCGCGCGGCACGCAATTTTAAACCCCAACCTCACCGCACAGCAAGTGACCTGCCAACTCGACATTGCCCTCCAACTCAAAGGCCTCCAAGGCTGGGCCGATTTTTATTTTCAGGACGCGACTCCGGAAGAAAATCCGCTAAACAACAGCTTGACCTATAAGCGATTGATCCGGGATGTGCCGTTCAAACAGGCCGAACAAAAAGCTTGTTGGTAGCCCATCAACCGGCCAAATGTTAAAAATTGGAACCACTCCCGAAAAAATCATCTGCGGTTTATGCATTTTATGCAGCCCTTGCATCCAATGGTTTTTACCATAAAAATCACCGCATCATGAAAAAGCCCACAATCATTGTCTTGTCCATTTTTGCTTTGTTTGGCCTGTCGTTGGCCGGATTGTCTGTTGCAACGGTTCAGTACGGCGCTATTGAAAAACCGCGCCTTGGCAGTTTCCCGATTCCACAGGCCCGGTTTGTCAGCCAGACCCATGCGCCCGCCTGGGCGATCAAACCGGACGGGGAAGTAAAACCGCTGCCTTCTTACCTCGAAAAAAGCTTAGCCTGGCTTGCTGAAGCGCAAGCTGAAAATGGCGGGTGGGGCGCCGGCTCCCATGCGATGCAAGGCATACGCGACCCCAAAGCCGTCCAAACGGATCCTGCAACGTCCGCTTACGTAGCGATGGCGCTGCTCCGGGCGGGCAACACCCTTAAAACCGGCCTTTACAGCCAGCAATTGGTGAAAGTAACGAATTACCTCATCCAAATTGTGAACGACGCGCCCCAAAACCACCCCAACATCACCACCACCACCGGCACCCAACCCCAGCAAAAATTAGGTCAGAATATTGATGTAGCCATGACGGTCCAGTACTTTGCACGCCTCATGCCTTATATCCAGGACGATCCCCAGCTGACGGAACGGGTTGGCGCTGCCATGGATTTTTGCATCCATCGCCTCCAGGGCACCCAAATGGCCGATGGCAGCTGGAACGCAGGCGGTTGGGCGCCCGTGCTCAACTCCGCAATGGCCAATAACGCACTCGAATTGGGTGAGCAGGTGGGTCGGAAAGTGGACGTTGATGCGTTGGAAAAATCACGGCAGTATCAAAGCGAAAATGTAAGCAGCGATGGCAGCGGCGTGGCTACCGACAAAGCGGCGGGCATCCAGTTGTATGCATTGGCCAGCGCACAACGCGCCACTGCAAACGAAGCACAAGCCGTAAAAAAAGCATTTTCTGATGCAAACATTACGGCGCCCGGAGCGGATCGCGACGACGTCGTCAAAGTCATGGAAGACAAAGGTTATTCCAAAAAAGACGCCGAGCGCATGGCCTCTTCTTACGTTTCCAACCAAAAAGCCGGCGAAATGCTGCAACGGGATGACGTGCTCAGCGGCTTTGGCAACAACGGCGGAGAAGAATTCCTGAGCTACATGATGACGAGCGAATCGCTGGTGGCCACCGACGACAAAGAATGGGACAACTGGCACAAACGCATGAATGGCTTGTTTGAAAAAATACAAAATCCGGACGGCAGCTGGAGCGGCCATCATTGCATCACCAGCCCGGTATTCTGCACCGCTGCGGTCATCATGACGCTTGGCGCGGATCGCGATGCGTTGGTGTTGAAAACGGAGAAGAAAGGTAAGGGGTAGAAGGTAGAAGGTAGAAGGTAGAAGGATAAAGGATAAAGGATAAAGGATAAAGGATAAAGGATAAAGTTGGGATTGGATACAATTGATCGAGATTATTCATTATCAACATATTAAGTAGCCCTAACTTTATCCTTTTTACTTTATCCTTTAACCTTGAAATTAGTCTTAAATGAAAAACTGGCGATCAATTTCCTTAATACTGGCTTGTGCAATATTGCTGCAATGCGCCCCGGAATACCCGGAAGCAGAGGTACGGGGCGCATTGCAAAAAACCTGCGCTTACCTCTGGTCCAAACAAGCCCCTGACGGCGGCTGGCACAGCGAAACCACCGGTCTGATGAAAGGCGGCGAATCGGCGACGGCGTTTGTCCTGCATACGTTACTGCAAGTGCCGGACAGCATCTTTACTGCGCCGCCCGGAGGCAAAGAAAAGGCGCTCACTTTTTTGAGAAACCACCTCAACGAAGCAGGCATTCTGGGTTTGTCAGATCCCGACATCATTGATTATCCGAATTATTCAACCGCTTACGCCCTGCGCATTTTTGCGGTACACGGCGCACCGGAAGACAGTTTTCTGGTCAGAAAAATGACCGCTTATTTATTGGGGCAACAATTCACTGAACAGCGGGGTATTGACACCACGCATACCGGTTACGGCGCCTGGGGCTTTGGCGAACTCAAACTTCCTCCCGGCGAAACGGCGCACGTGGATTTGTCGCATACCCGCCGCGCCATGGAAGCTTTGCGCGCGGCACTTCCCGGCGAAAGTCACCCGGCATTTCAGCATGCGGCGCGTTTTTTGAAAACCCTGCAATTGCCGGAAGACGGCGGTTTCATCAGTTCATCGGTGACTTTGGGAACCAATAAAGGCCGTTGGGATGGCGCCAATTTCCATAGTTACGCCACCGCAACCTGCGACGGGCTGCTGGCTTTGCTGGCTGCCGGGTATTCCCGGAACGATCCAACCGTGCAAGCCGCCTTCCAATGGCTGAAACGCTATCCTGAATTGGATTCGCCGGCGGGTATGCCCCTCGATGACCCCAATCAATGGCACCGTGCGATGTTTTTTTACCACCTCGGCATGCGCGCAGAAGCGTTTGCCGCCATGGGATACGCCGGCAACTGGCGCGCGAAAATGGCCCATATTTTGCTACCAAAGCAATTGCCCGACGGCAGTTTTGTCAACCCCGCCGGCGCCATCAACAAAGAAAATGACCCGCTGATTGCGAGTTCGTTGGTTTTGATTGCCTTGTCGGCAATATCCAGCCTCTAATTGGCGGCCATCCCTTTAGTCAAGGGGCTGCGCTGTTGTTCACATCGCCAACCTTAATCGCAGTAAAATCAGGCCAATATGCGATTGAACTGCCGGGAATCGTTTTGGACTCCGGAAACACCTCGAGCCAGGGGTTGGTCGGATCAGGGAAAACATAATCTGAAGGTACGAAGCGCCAACTGGTATTGTTGGTCAATTCATTATCCAGGCCCAAAATAAGCCGCCGATATTGGATGAGGTCTAAGTTCGTGATTTGGTTATCCCCGTTTAAGTCAGCAGCAATCCTCTTGTAAGGGCTTCCCAGCGGTTGTGTCCCGATGATATGACGAAAAATCAGAATGAAATCCATTGGAGATACGCCGTTTAAATCCATGGAGTCTAAATATGGCGTAAACGTGTATGTCTCAGCAGGATCCCAGGCTAAAGTGTCAAAGATATCACTCCCATACGGCCCGATAAAGACCGTATCGCCCACCGAGTTGGACAACACGACCTTAACGTTTGCAACCAGTTGGCCATCTTCCGTTTGAACCAAGCCGATTACCCCCGGCCCGCTGGTATCCATCACCATCCCAATCTCAGCGCCGTATTCCGGCGCCGCTTGCAAATAGGGCTGAATCGTGCGTTCCGGCGCCGCGCCACGGGGATCCGTAGATTCCGTTTCGGGAGTAAAAGGGGTCGTTGCTGCGCTGCCATTTACATCGCCGATTTTGATGGCAACAAAGTCTATTTGCGTATCTTCTTCAAAATCAAAATCAGGGCCGCCGCCTTCGATAAATGGCTCGAACCAGGGGTTGGTTGGGACGGGAAAATCGTAGCCCGCCCAGACGAAACGCCAACTTGTATTGGCAACAAAAGCGGTATCAATAGCAAGAATCAGCTTTCGCAAATGGATCAGGTCTATGGTGGTCAGTTTTTTATCATTGTTCACATCACCCGCGATCATTTTATACGGGCCTCCCAAAGGTTGCAGCCCCAAAATGTGCTTACTAAGCAAAATAGCATCGGCGACAGAAACGCCGTTTAAGTGAAACACATCCTTTTCCGGCGTGACGGTATAACTCCCGCCCGGAGTAAGGTTATTAAATGCATAATACCCGCTGGCATTGGTTGATGTTGTTGCACTGACGCTGCCGGTCAAGCTCACGGATACGTTATTTACACCCACGCCACTTTCGTTTTTTACATACCCGGAAATCGTGATGAGGCCTTCCCCTCCACATACGCAAAATGGAGCGCTATTGATCAAAACATAAGTTTCGCACCAGGCATAATTTGGACCTCCAACGGTTCCGTCAGGCTGCACCGCTTCCGGATTAAAGTTATCGTCCCAAACGTAAACCCACAAGACGACCGGGCCTTCGCAGTCCTGAGCGCAGTTCAGGATCACGCTGTCCTGGTTCGGTCCGGGAACAACATCACCTGAAACGACGTCATCTGACCGGTATACGGAAAACTGCAGGGAATTGCTGCATGTGCTGCTGGCATTGGCCACAAGATCGGCGCCTTGCAGGGTGGCGATTATTCCACCACCAAGGCCTGGTTCGGCAGACCCCGCATCGAAAGTCAGCCCTTCGAGGCATTGGATTTCTGGCGCGCAGGTGTCAGTTACGGCTTTTATTGCAGCGCCGTATTCGGGCGCTGGTTGTAAATAAGGCTGAATGGTGCGTTCGGGCGTCACGCCACGTGGGTCCGGAGATTCCGTTTCGGGAACAAAGGGGGTCGTTACTGCGCTGCCATTTACATCACCGATTTTAACGGCGATGAAATTTGCATAGAGAATGAAATCACTGAACTGGGTAACATTCAATACTTCCGGAAAAGGTTCGAGCCAGGGATTGGTGGGCACCGGAAATTGGTAGGATTCGGGGACGAAGCGCCAACTGGTATTGTTCGTAAAGGTACCATCTATGCCCAGAATTAAACGCTTTAGCCACAAGACATCCGCTAGCGTAATTTTGTTATCGTGGTTGATATCCGCCGCAATCCGGTTATAAGGACTATTGAGGGGTTGGATGCCCAGAATATGACGGGAAATAAGTACGACATCCAACGTAGAAATGCCATTGAGCGGTTGGGTATCCAACTGCGGTGTAATCAGGCCATGTGATACATAACTGAAGTAATAATCGCCTTGGGTATTGGTGATTTCATGGAGATCGTAAGTTCCATTTAGATGGATATTGACCCCTTTTAGCGGCTCACCCTCAATGGTTTCAACGATACCGAAAATACTTTGGTAATCGCAATTGCAAATGGAAAAAGCATCACTTATCAATACAATTATCTCGCAATAACTGTAATTCGGACCACCAATGGTTCCATCCGGCTGAACGCTGTCGGGATTGTACTGGTCGTCCCAGGCATACAGCCGGAAGTTACCCCTGCCACAATAGTTGCAATTTACAACGATGCTGTCGGGATGAATGGCTTGAGGGATAACCTCGCCCGATTCAATCTGGTAGAGAAAATAAATGGAATAGTGAAAGGAATTGCTGCAATCGCTCGCTGCACTTACCACGAGATCTGCTGCATGGATGGTTGCGGTAGCATCGTTTCCAAATCCACCGGGATCAACCGGGTAAAGCAGGGCTGTATAATCTTCCCGACACTCAATTGTTGGTACACAAGTAGTGGCAACCAGTTCAGGCGTTTTGAGCACAAAAGCAGCAGGAAATAAGAACTGGAAAAGGAAAAATGCCGGAAAGCTCAGGGCACAGCACAATGCGCCCTTTTGGAAGCTGGGAGTTAAGTTCATGTTGGATTATAATTTGTTGAGGTATTAAAGAATCAGGTACAAATATATAGATTATTGTTTTACAACGCTATACCCTGAACAGGGTAGGCTTCTGGGTTCTGGCAATCGTTAATTATTTTTTAAAATCCGGGTCTGTTAAACTTTGATATGCGTGTTGTGTTTACAAGCTTTAAATAGTATTACTATCTTTGCGAATACAATTACTTTTACACTCAGTCAATGAAATCAACTCACAGCCTTACCCCGCTACAACGCCTTGCCGGGTTATTGCGGCCAGACCGACGCGATATTTACTACATCTACCTCTATGCCGTTTTTGCAGGCCTGATCAGCCTGAGTTTGCCCCTTGGCGTGCAGGCCATCATTGGCCTTATTGCCGGCGGCGCCATTTCTGCTTCGATTATTCTGCTGGTCGTAGCGGTAACTGCGGCATCGGCGTTATCGGGCATCCTGGTCATCATGCAACTCAGCGTCACAGAGACGATCCAGCAGCGGATTTTTGCACGGTCGGCCTTCGAATTTGGCTTCCGGATCCCCCGCCTGCAACTCGATAATTTATCTGCTTACTACCCGCCGGAATTGGTCAACCGCTTTTTCGACACCCTGACTTTGCAAAAAAGCATTCCCAAACTGCTGATTGATGCTTCTGCGGCGGCGTTGAGTGTGGTTTTTGGGCTCATCCTCATTTCGTTCTACCACCCGTTTTTTGCATTTTTCGGATTGGCACTCCTCCTTGTCATTGTGCTGATTTTCAGAATTACCGGCCCGATGGGATTAAAAACCAGTTTGAAAGAATCTACCTACAAATACGAAGTGGCGCACTGGCTGGAAGAAATGGCGCGCTCCATGAGTACGTTCAAATTGGCAGGAGACACCCCGCTGCCGTTGCAAAAAACGGACGAATTGGTGGGCAACTACTTAGATAACCGCAAAAAACATTTCCGGATTCTCATCAACCAGTATCGGGTCATTCTTATTTTCAAAATAGTGGTTACGGCCGGGTTGCTGTTGCTGGGCAGCATTTTAGTCATTGACAATCAGATCAATATTGGTCAGTTTGTTGCATCCGAAATTGTGGTCATCAGCATCATCAATTCCATAGAAAAATTGATGCTCACGATGGATACGGTGTACGATACGTTGACTGCCCTGGAAAAACTGGGTAGCGTGACCGATCTGCCGTTAGAGCCGGAAGGGGGGCTGTCTTTTGAAGAAATTGATACGGGCAAAGGCATTCAACTACAGGTAAAAGACCTGTATTTTAAATACGAAGACGCCCGCCGGCCAACCCTGGATCAATTGTCCTTTGACCTTGCTGCGGGTGAAAAAGTCGCTTTAGCCGGGTACAACGGTTCCGGGAAGACCACCTTGATTCACCTGATTGCCGGGTTGTTCAACAATTTTAGCGGGAGCATCAGCTACAACGGGTTTCCGATACAAAATTTAGACCCCGCCAGCCTGAGGCGGTATATCGGCGACCACTGTTCGCAGGAAAATATTTTCCGGGGCAGCCTGATGGACAACATCTCGCTTGGCCACCCGGAGGTGAAGCTGGAAGATGTGGTCTGGGCGGCAGATTGCGCGGGCCTGAGCGAATTTGTCCAGCGTTTGCCGAAAGGCTACCAAACCGTCCTATTGCCGGAAGGCAAAAACATTCCGCAACACATCCGCAGCAAAATTTTGTTGGCCCGCAGCATCGCTTTCCACCCGCGGTTGCTGGTGCTGGAGAACTTGCTGGGGGCCATGGAGCAAAGCGACCGCGACCGAATTGCAGCTTTCCTCACCTCGGGGGAACACCGCTGGACGCTTCTGGCATCCACCGACGACCCCGTTTTTGCTGCGCACTGCGATCGGGTCATCATCATGGACGCGGGCAAAATAGTGGCCGATGGTAGTTTTGAAACCATTCGGGAGAGTCCGCATTTTGCGAAAGTTTTCAAAACCGGTCAGACACATACTATTTAGTGTCTGTCCATTTTGTGCAGTGTCTGCTCTTTAGAGTTCGAGAGCAAGGCATATTTTGTCCCAAAAACGGGAGTTTACTGAGGTAAATGACCGATTTTGGGGCAAAATATAACGCAGCTATCGGACTATAAAGACAGACACTTAAACCATTCATCAGCCATGTTAAATATATCTCCAAATTCTGTCAGCCATCGGGTGCGTTTAGACCAATACGCGTCCTTTCGAAAAATGAAGGAATCGAAAGCACACCGGCGGCTCACCCGTTGGTTACTGCTGGTGATCGGGGTGGTATTCGTGCTGCTGTGGATGCCCTGGACGCAGAACGTTCAATCCAAAGGAACGGTGACTACCCTGCGCCCGGAACAACGCCCGCAGGTGATTCCTTCGCCCATTGACGCCCGCATCGAGCGCTGGTATGTGCGGGAAGGCCAACGCCTTCAGAAAGGCGATACCATTGCTTTTCTTTCAGAAATCAAATCCGAATACCTCGACCCCGATTTAGTGCCGCGCACACAGGAGCAAGTCACGGCAAAAGAAGGCGCCATCGGGGCTTATCGCGACAAAGCCAGCGCATTGGAAGACCAGATTTCCAATATGGAAGCGCAATTGGGATGGAAACGACAGCAATTGCAACGAAAAATGGAACAGGCAAGGTTCAAAATCCAGGCCGACAGCGCTGATTTGATCCAGGCCATTATTCAGGACTCTATCGCAAAAGTACAGTACGAACGCGCCAAAAACCTGTTCGGACGCGGCATAGATCCCCGCTCAAAAGTGGAAGACCGGCAGGCAAAACTCCAGGAAACCCGCAATAAAATTGCCGCGTCTGAAAACAAACTGAATTCCAGTCGGGCCGAATTGCGCATCACCCGGGTTGAACTCAGCGCTATTCAGGCAGAATACAGTGAAAAAATTGCGAAAGCCCGTTCTGAAATTGCCACCGCCATGTCGCAACAGTTTGATGCCGAGTCGGATGTGAGCAAATTGCGCATTCAAACCAGCAATTATTCCAAACGGGCCAGTTTTCATTACATCACGGCGCCCCAGGACTGCTATGTGACCAAAACGGTGACGCCCGGTATCGGCGAAACCATCAAGGAAGGGGAAGGGATTGTGAGCATTATGCCGGCAAGTTACGAGCTGGCGGTAGCGC
>JALHRK010000110.1 GCA_022841505.1 Saprospiraceae bacterium
GCGGTCGCCATGCGTCGAGGCGACCTCAGGGGTCGCCTCGACGCCAAAATACATCACCGGTAGCCGATTGGTTGTCAGGTATCCCCGTTGTGTTGGCCATCCCAATGCCCACAAGGGGCATTGGGATGGCATGGCGACCGCAAGGGTCGCCCCTACCGCGTAAACCCGAAAAAATAGACCCAACATGGAAAAATACAACCCGGAAATACACCACCGCCGCAGCATCCGGTTGCAGGAATACGATTACAGTCAGGAAGGCGCGTATTTCATTACGATTTGCGCTCAGGACTGGCGCTGTTTATTCGGGGAAGTCATTAATAAGGAAATGTACCTGAATGATTATGGCCAGATCGTGAGCCAGCATTGGGAAAAAATGCCGGAACGCTGGGAACACCTCGAACTGGGCGCTTTCCAGGTCATGCCCAACCACATGCACGGAATTCTGATTTTTAACGCGGTTGATGTTTCCTCCGCAGATTTATCCAATCCTAAAATTCAATGGGCTTTGAAGCCGTCCGTTGGACAGGTCGTTGGCGCTTTCTGTTCCGTTTCGGCAACAGCTTGTCTCGATTTCACCAAAAAGAACCATCCCGATGTTCATTTGGGCAAGGTTTGGCAACGCGGTTTTCATGAACACGTCATCCGGGATTTAAAAGCATTCGGCAATATTTCAAATTACATTATCAATAACCCGGAAAATTGGGGAACCGATAAGTTTTTTGTGCAGTAGGGGCGACCCTTGCGGTCGCCCTGCATCACGGCGACCTCAGGGGTCGCCGTGATGCCAAAATGCACCGCCGTAATGCCCGGCGAACCGTCGGTTCGTTGTCAGATATCCCCGTTGTGTTGGCCATAAAAACGCCCACGAGGGGCATTTTTATGGCATGGCGACCACAAGGGTCGCCCCTACCGTGATTCCTGCCATAATAAGGCCCAGCGACCGCAAGGATTACCACATCACAACGTACCCCGCAATTCCTGTTCCCGCTCTATCGCTTCAAACAAGGCCTTAAAATTGCCTTTGCCAAACGACCGCGCGCCTTCCCGCTGGATGATTTCGTAAAACACGGTCGGGCGATCCTGCACCGGTTTGGTGAAAATCTGGAGCAGGTAGCCTTCCTCGTCGCGGTCAATGAGGATATTCAGGCGCTGGAGTTCCTTCAGGTCTTCCTTGATGGCGCCGACGCGGGCGGTGACCGTTTCGTAGTAAGTATCGGGCACCTGGAGGAAATCCACGCCATTGCGGCGCAGTTGGTCCACCGTGGTCAAAATGTCTTTTGTGGCGATGGCGATGTGCTGCACGCCGGCGCTTTTATAAAAATCGAGGTATTCTTCGATCTGCGATTTTTTGCGACCTGCTGCCGGTTCGTTGATCGGGAATTTGATGAAGCCGTTGCCATTGGAGACCACCTTGCTCATCAGTGCCGTGTATTCCGTGGAGATGTCTTTGTCGTCAAAAGTCACCAGCAGTTTAAAGCCCATCACTTCCTGGTAGAATTCAACCCACTTGTTCATGGCGCCCAATTCCACGTTGCCCACGCAGTGATCCACGTATTCCAAACCGATCGGATGCACCGTCATCTGGCTTTCGCGCGACTGGAAACCCGGCAAAAAAGCGCCCTGATAGCTGTGGCGTTCCACCAGCGTGTGGATGGTTTCGCCGTAGGTTTTGATGGCTGCCATTTTCACCCAACCGTGTTCGTCTTCCTGAACCATCGGCGGGAAAGCGGAGACTGCGCCGCGTTCGAGGGCTTTGTAATAAGCCTGTTCCGCGTCGTCTACCCACAAAGCCAGCACCTTGACGCCGTCGCCGTGCAGGTTTACGTGGCGGGCAATTTCGTGATCCGAGTCAAAAGCCGAAGTCAACACAAACCGGATTTTGCCTTGCTGCAGCACGTAGGAAACCTTGCTGCGCTCGCCCGTCTCCGGTCCGCGGTAAGCAACCAGGTGAAAGCCAAAAGCCGATTGGTAATAATGGGCGGCCTGTTTGGCATTGCCAACGTAGAATTCTATATGATCGGTGCCGTTGATGGGAAAAGTGTCCCGATCAACATCCGCCTCTATTTGGGTCATCGTTTCCATAAAACCTATTGATGAATTAGTTTTTTAATCATTTTCATGGCGTTTTCTTCCAGAAGATCATAATTCCCATCCTGATGCAACAGGTTCGACACTTCCTGCAACAAGTTGTCCTGATCCTCGACAGTCGGAAAATACTGATCGCGGTAGCTCAGGATAAGTTGCAGGCATTCGTAATCGGAGCATCCCTGGAACAGGTTGTGCATTTCATCAAAATTGTCGCAAGGCGCTATTTTCCGGATGTACTCCATTTCGCGCGCTGTTTCCTTCATGTCCACATTAGCCGCATACAGGAGCAACAAGGTGTGGAATTGATTGCGATTCATTGTGTGTTTGTCCATGAATGTATTGGGTTTTCGTTGTGTCTAAGTTAACCAGGATTTATAATAATCAGCATCCTCTATCCCCACCGCCTGTTCCGTCATTTTTAATGGGCGGAAGGTGTCTATCATCACCGCCAATTCGCGGGTTTCTTTTGCGCCGATGCTTTTTTCCACTGTGCCCGGGTGCGGGCCGTGCGGAATGCCGCCGGGGTGCAGGGTAATCATGCCGCGTTCCACGTGTTTGCGGCTCATGAAGTCGCCATCCACGTAGTACAAGACTTCATCGCTGTCAATGTTGCTGTGGTTGTAAGGCGCCGGAATGGCCAATGGGTGGTAGTCGAAGAGGCGCGGCACGAAGGAACAGATCACAAAATTGCGCGCTTCAAAAGTTTGGTGTACTGGCGGCGGCTGGTGTACGCGCCCCGTAATAGGCTCGAAATTGTGGATGGAAAACGCGTAGGGGTACACATAACCATCCCAACCCACGGCATCGAAAGGATGATTGAGGTAGTAGTAAGGGTAGATGTTGTCCTGTTTTTTGATGTAAAACAAGAATTCCCCCTGTTCGTCGTGCGTTTCCAGATCCTGCGGTTTGCGGATGTCGCGCTCGCAAAAAGGAGAATGCTCCATCAATTGCCCAAAGCCGTTGCGATAGCGGCGCGGGGTGACGATCGGACTGGTAGATTCGACAATGAGCAGGCGGTTTTCTGTGCCGTCGAATTGCAGTTGGTAGGTCGTTCCGCGTGGGATGACCAAATAATCGCCGTATTCAAAGGGCAGGTTCCCGTACATGGAACGCAGGGTTCCCGTGCCTTCGTGGATGAAAATCACTTCGTCGGCGTCGGCATTTTTGAAAAAATAATCACGCATGCTCTGGCGCGGGGCCGCAAGCAGGATTTTGCAGTCGTCGTTGACCAGCACCGGCGTGCGGCTTTTTAGATAATCGTCCTGCGGCGCCACCTTAAACCCTTTCAGGCTGCGGTGTTTCAGTTGCCGGTCAGAAACCGTTTTCGGTTTCACATCGTACGGGTCGCCCACCTGAACGATTTGTGTCGGCGCATTGCAATGATAGATGAGGGAGTACAAATCGCTGAACCCTTCCGTCGAAAAAAGTTCTTCGTGGTAAAGACTACCGTCGGGTTTGCGATACTGCGTATGCCGCTTTTTCGGAAATAGCCCCAGGGAGTGGTAGTGCATGTTATTGTATTTGGTTAGTATTTAATTGCCAACTATTTCAAATTATCATAAACCTTGTCCAATAGCCTCACCAGCGTATCCATATCTTCATCGGTCAACCCGCTCCAGGCTTGCAGGCGCGCATTTTTGATAACCGGCAGCATGTCGTTCATTTTTTGATGGCCCTGTGTTGTGAGCCGGACGTTGTAGCGGCGGCGGTCGTTGGGGTCGTCTTCCCGGGTGACGAGTTGCTTCTGTTCCAGCAGATCAAGGATGCGGGTCACAGTGGGCGCATCCTTGAACGTCTGCCGGGCAATTTCAAACTGGCTTTGTGCGCCGCCGGACTCAAGGGCTTGTAAGACAATCCATTGGTCAATTGTAATGTCGGCAGCAGCTAAGGTTAATTGCGCATGAAAAAACTGTTTCATACGCTTTGCTGTTCGCTCCAGTATAAAGCCGGAAACTTCAGCTGTTTTGGCCGATTTTGGTAAGGCTGAGGGCATAACAAAAATATTCGCACAAATATAGTTCGTACAACAATCATTTAAAAAGAAAGGCTCTTTTATTTTTGAATTAACCGTTCGACCAAAACCATGGACGCTTTTATCCAACACCTCCAAACGCGATTGCAGCAGCCGTTGCCGGGCAAAGAAGCCCAGTTCCGCATGGCGCGCACGTTCCGACCCGCGATAGACCCGCAGCCAGGGCAGGCCTCCTTAGCCGGGGTGCTCGCACTTTTGTTTCCAAAAAATGGCGAGTGGCAACTGGCGCTGATCGAACGGGTAACGACGCATTCCGGCGACCGCCACAGCGGCCAGATTAGCTTTCCGGGCGGTAAGTACGAAGCAGGCGATGGCATTTTGATGAATACCGCCCTGCGTGAAGCGCACGAAGAAGTGGGCGTTGCCCCGAAAGTGGTCAACATGCTGGGGGCACTGACCGAACTTTACATCCCGGTCAGCAATTATTTAGTATACCCTTTTGTAGGCTGGATGGACCATGCGCCCATTTTTCAACCCCAGTGGAGCGAAGTCAAGTCAGTCCTGGAAGTGCCCTTCCGGGTGCTGGAAGACCCAGAAACCCTGCAAACGACTGACCTGCACCTTCCCAACAACCTGACGCTGAAGGACGTCCCTTATTTTAACCTTTTCGACAAAGTAGTTTGGGGTGCTACCGCGATGATTCTGAGCGAGTTGCTGGAGGTGTCCGCTTAGTTGCGAACCCTTTTTTGTCCTATAGGATGTTGTGAATCTTATGGTAAAGACCATGCACAACTTATCCCAAGTTTTCGAGGGAGCTTAGCGCTTGTTGGGGATTTCCCAACAAGCGCTAAGTGAAGCAGATGCCCTTTATTTCATTTCCTGTCAGGAAAGCTTCTTCTTCAAAAACTCCAGCGCGAGGGCATTCGCCTTGTCGCTGTTGATTTTATCATACTTCGGATTGCTCGGATTCGCAAAAGCGTGATCGGCATCGAAAGAATGGATCTCTACTTTTTTATTGGTGGCTTTCGCCAAATTCTGGAAATTTGTCACGACCTGGGGCGTAATCCAGGCATCCTTTGCTGCGAAGATGCCCAGGACATCAGCCTGGAGCGGGGCAAGTTCTGCCGCTTTTTCCAAAGGCATTCCATAATACATCACGCATCCTGCCGCTTGTTTACCGGCCAGGATGGACGCACGGAGCGACCAGCCGCCGCCAAAGCACCATCCGATGGTTGCTACGCGCGCGTTCGTTCCGGCCCGGGCTAGTGCGCCTTTGATGATGGCTTCGCAACGCAACGGGTCTACGGCATTCATAATGGCGCCGGCGTCTTCCGGGGTTGTGGCAACTTTTCCGTCGTACATATCGAGCGCCATCACCGTCACCCCTTCCAAACCGCCAAAGAGTCGCTCCGCTTCCTGTTTAATGTGGTCGTTTAATCCCCACCACTCCTGAATCACGAACAGTACTTTATCGGTGGCTTGCTCCGGTTTCAGGAGGTAGGCACTGCCCTGCTTGCCATCCGGGGTCGCAAAAGAAATCATTTCTCCTTTGCCCTGGAAAGAGATACTTTCCGGGTCTTGATGGGCTTGTTGGAAATTAGTGTCTTTTGCAAATTTTGCCATATCATCCGCGCCGGGGGATGCATTTTGCGGATTGTTGCCGCATGAAACTGCCAGCAATGCAAGAACCATCACTGAAATAGTTGTACGAATAGTCATAGATGTAAGGTTTTGATCTGCAATTGTAACAGAAGCGCGCCGAATTGGTTATCAAAACGGTAAACCAAATTGCCGGCGTTGTCGTGCAGCAACCGAAAAAGGAATATGTGCTTGCTTTATCCGGCAAGTTGGAACGCAGCGGGCGCCTGAGCATAGCTCAGCAACGATTCGAACAAAATGCGGCCATCCGTATTGCCCAGGATATTTTCCGAAGCGCGTTCCGGGTGCGGCATCATGCCAAAAACATTGCGCTGTTCGTTGCAAATCCCTGCAATATTGTTCAATGCCCCGTTGGGGTTGGCCGCTTCGGTGATATTTCCCTGTGCATCGCAATACCGGAACAACACCTGGTCATTGGCTTCAAGAGATGCCAACGTAGCAGCATCGGCATAATAACGGCCTTCGGCGTGTGCAATAGGAATTTTCAGCGCTTTGGTCAGATCTGTTGATGCTGTGATCGCACTATGTCTGGTTTGGGCTTTCATGTAGATGTTCCTGCAAATAAACTGCTGGTTGTTGTTGAGCAGCAGGACGCCCGGAAGGAGGTGTGCTTCGCAAAGAATCTGAAAGCCATTGCAGATCCCCCAAACGTATCCGCCGTTAGCTGCAAAATCCACTACGGATGCCATGATTGGAGAAAAGCGCGCAATGGCGCCTGCCCGAAGGTAATCGCCATAGGAAAAACCGCCTGGCAAAATGATGCAATCTTCTGCGCCAAGACCTTTTAATGACTGGTCTTTATGCCAAAGTTTAACAACTTCCTGTTGCATAACGTGCTCCAGAACGTGAACCACGTCATCATCACAATTAGAACCCGGGAAAACGACGACACCAAATTTCATAAGTCATTTTTTATGCCCCCATAAAATATCCTTTGTACTGCCAGCAAAGGATCAATACGAGCAAAATCAGATGCAACATTTCTGCCCACCTTTTGGAAACAAGGATAAAGTTAAAAGAAATCATGATTCCAAGGGGTACTGCAGTAACCAATAAATGTTCAATAGATACCTCCTGTTGAATGCATGTTGAAATGCCGGTGAACAACAAGGCCCAATACAGGATGCTGATCTTTTTTTGTACCTGCATCTGCATTTTAAAATCATAGGCTCCGCTGCTCCCGATGGCGATCAGGATGAGCAGGAACCAGAAAGGCAGTTCAACGAGTAGCTTCCAGCTTTCATATTTTGCAAAAGACCAAAATTCAAAAGGCTTAAAGATCTGAAGATCAAGAAACAAGGACAATTCATTGTTCCAAAAACAGTACAAAGCAGTTAGCAAATACGGGGTCGCCATACCTGCCAACAGCATCAGCCGCTCCCGGATTTTATAGGCCCTCAACACGTTCAGTCCGGCCATTCCCACAAAAAGGAGCATGACTAAAGGCGGATAAAATAAACTGGCGACGCCCATCCACAACCCGACGTTAAAAATGAGGTCGGCACAGGAAGTCTGCTTGTAGGTGCTCATCAGCCCTCCCAGGGCAATGATGAGAAACGTATTGGCTAAATGAATTGGGGAAAAGCACAAGAAAGCAGGTAATGAACTGGCAATCAGGATGTAAAATAGCCCTGGAAAAAGACTAACTTCTGAAGCTAAACGATGGTTACTGACCAGTACATTGATCAAAACGGCTTGTACAGACAGGAGCACGATCGTTAATAGCGTGGGCAACAGACCTTGCGTCCCGGTTAATGGATAAAGCCAGTGCCCCAGTATCCCGGCCTGGTCCGCTGCAGGCATAGCGCTTTGGTCTGGCGACAACAAGGACGACAGATGCAGGATCGCTGCATAAAAAATGAGCAGCGCACTGGCGGCTAATTGATTGGTTCGAAAAAAGCTTAACACAAGTTCTGATCAAAGTGAAAATCAAGGCGAAAATAGAAAAAAATACGGCCAAAAATTTTTTTTGTGCACCGGGAACTTTTTAGGAGCGTGTTAGGCTTACCTCTTTATTGCAATTTTCAGGATTGCACCAGTCCATTAAACCAAACACTTTTCACTATGAGTTCTTCCATTTCTTTAGCCTCCAGTATGAATACGGCGATTCGTGTAGACGGATCAGGTCAAAAAACTGAAGCCAGCCTCAATAGCAGCAAAGTCGCCAAATTTACCTACACCAGCAGTGACATTCAATTGTCAGAAGAAACGTCCGTGCCTTCAGGAACGAGCGCAGTATTGGAAACCACCAATTACCAATGGACCGTAAGTTACCGTCCTGCCAGCCATACCGTCTGGATTTTAGGATCCGGTGATGCGGATATGGGGCTCAGCATTAAAGTCTATACCATTGATATGGACGAAAGTGATTTCTACCTTCAGAAAGACACTTCCGGCAACTTAGTCCTTACAATTGTATAACTAAAACTATTGCTTGGGCAGAGAACCTTCGGTAAATACTTCCCGGATGCTTTTTCGCCTGAGCTTACTTTGGCACCAAATCATGAATTCATCCAATCCATTGAGCCTCCCGCTTAGTGGATTGGATGCCATGTTCTCTAAGTATTCCTTGAATTTCAATAAAGGTTCCAATCGTTCCCGATGGCCAACAGGGGCATTAAATATTTTTTTTATCAGCATCAGGATTTCCAATTCTACCTGCTTATTCCTGGAGTCTGCCTTCTCTTTTCCCTTGTGTTCATCCGTTTCCCGGAAATATTTAGTGGCGGCCCGGATGGCTTTTTCCCGGGCGTCTATGTTTTCTTCAAGCAGGATGACCCGAAGTAAATATGCCTTTCGGACCAGGTCTTTTCGGATGTTGCTGCCGGAAAGGGCAATTATTTTCAGCAACCAGCTTTCACAAGAGGAAAAATCTTCGTCAGAAAAACAGACCAAAGCGATGTTGTAGAAGATTGTTATTTTCCGTTTATGCGGAAGCGGGTATTGAACAAGGCCTTCTTTGAGGGAAGGAAGCAATGCTTTTGCCTGATCAATGTTCCGACTGTTGAGGTAATAGAGTAGTTCATACATGATGACAGACCGAAACAGAAAAGCTATTTCACCCGGTGTCCCCGAATTGCTCTCCCGGATTTTTTGGATCAACTGCATCATTTCTTCATGCTGATCGTTGCTAAAGAAAAAAGTGAGAATTTTGGATAAGGAAATCTGGTAGCGAAAAAACTCCTCCTCTTTCAAATGGCCATATGTATCCCACCAGTTGAGTAGTTTGTCAATATTATCCCGGCAGTCTTCCATGCGCTTTTCTGCCATGGTGTGAAGCATTCCGATTTGGAATCGTCTGAGTTTAGCGAATGCAGAAAGTTGGTGGGGCATTTTTTGCGAAAAAAGCATATCAATCTGCCGAACAAGCGCGGCGGCCCGTTCATCATTTGCAATGAACAGATTCTGGCGGTTTACAGCATGAGAAACGATGGCATACAAGTCTTCATAATCCATTTCTTCGTTCATTATCCGCACAATCTCATCCTTTTCTGCAATCAGCGATTCAACTTTTTCTGCCTCGTTTGGTTCATTCAAACTCCAGATAAGCGTACGCTCCAGTCGGTTCAATTCCAATTGAGCAGGATAGTTGTGAAGTTTTTTGGCAATTTCTTTTGCCCGCCGGATGCGTTTGCTGGCTTGATTGTACAGTCCCCGGTCTCTCAATAAAATCGCTTCAGAGGTCATGTCCCGGATTTGGACATGAAAGGCTTTGTGCTTGTACTGCCGAAGCGCCTGCAACAACACTTTGTACAAATACTGCATGTCCTGGTTCAACTGCATGCCCGGATTTTTACCGGAGATGTTTTTAAGCTTGTTGCGCAGTATTTTGTCATCGTAATAATCCAGGCTGCAAAGCAGATCAAACAGCACAACGTAGTTAATGTCTGCCGGCTTGCTGCTTGCTGCAAAGACCTTGAAGTAGCGTTTTTCGCTTACCGACAAGGTTTGAATCAGTTCAAATAGGTCTTCATGAATCCCCGCCATAAAAAAAAGTTTGCTGCGGCAAGGTAAAAAGCATTCTTTGAATTTTTGCATTTACAAGTCAAACACATTGAATATTCATAGTTTAATTAATTAAATATCAATGATTTGTGATTGTAAAAAACTGCCAAAATTTAAAAAAAATAGCCCTTGAAAATTTTGTAAATTCTCTTTTCAGGTAATAGGTTGGGAAGGAATCGCCGTATTTTTGAGGAAAGGAACACCAACATAAGCCAGTTCCTAAGCATTGGAAAATAAAAAGTGCTGGATCACCACAGCAGGGCAGTTTTTTTAGGGAAGATGCTTTTCGCCTCTAATACCCGTTTTTCGGAAAAGTTACTTTTTCGGAAAACACCCAAAAAACCACCCGGAGATCGTTTTTTTTGGTATTTTTTTTCAGCTCAACGTGCTCAGAATTTTCTTAACCCAGGCCAAATCAAAATCGGACTTTTGTTTCACAAAAATATATCGTTCAAATACTTAAAGTTGAATAAAAATTGAGTTACCAAAGAAATTTATAGGTTATATTGAGTTTTGAAACCTTATACGCGGCTGTTTTGGGTTTGATGCATGGTGTGAAGAAGCCTAAATTTGTATCAACAAGATGGAAAAGCAGACTCCGCCTTTCATTTGGAGTGTTTCTGCCTCTAATACGCTTTGAACAACCACAGGAAAACTCCAGCTTTAACCCTTTAAAACCCCCGGAAAACCATTTAAACCCATCTGTCTTGCTTGAGCGCTTAATGAATGGTCTTCACTCGTCTGAAGGCCATTCATAACTCTATCCGCTATCCTTTGGTGAGATCAAGGCAAGTGATTTCAGGAAGGATGCCGACCCGGCCAGGGTATCCCAAAAAACCTAAACCCCGGTTAACGTATAAGTACTGATCACCCGACTGATACATTCCCGCCCATTGTTTGTAAACATACTGGATCGGGCTCCACTTGATGTAGCCTGGTACTTCAATGCCAAATTGCATTCCGTGTGTATGCCCGGAAAAAGTAATGGCAATGTCTTTGTAATCGGTCAATACCTGCCCGTTCCAATGAGACGGATCGTGAGAAAGCAGCAGCTTCAGATCCGCACCTTCCGTACCTTGCGTTGCAATTTTCAGGTCGCCGTACTTTGGGAAGCGGAGGTGGGTTGAATAGTTCTCAACACCAATCACGGCAAGTTTTGCGCCATTCACTTCCAGCATGCGGTTTTCGTTGGTCAGCAAATTCCATCCCAGCGACCGGTGTATGGATTTCAGCTTGTCTAAATTATCCTGTTTGTGTTTTTCGCTGGGCCACTGTACATAGTCGCCATAATCGTGGTTCCCAAAAATGGAATAAACGCCCAAGCGAGCCTCAATTTTATCAAAAACGTCCATAAAATCGTCCATTTCATCCGCTTTGTTGTTGACTAAGTCGCCGGTGAAAAAGACCAGATCGGGTTTTAGTTGATTGATGAGTGCGATGGCCTCCCGCACCGGTTCTTTGAACGTGAAACTCCCGGAATGGATGTCGGATATTTGGATAATCCGAAGTCCGGAGAGGGCTTCCGGCAGGTTTTTTAATGCCAGCTTTTCGCGAAAAACGGTATACCGGTAAGGATTGCGCAGCAAGCCGTAGGTGAGTGACAAAAACGGCACGCTCCCGAGGAATAAAGCCACCTGTGACAAAAATTTCGAACGACCGGCATCGAAGCGGTTATCCGCGCTAAGCGCCTGGTAGCCCCAGGTGAGCAGCCTCCGGAAGTCGTCAATGAGCAACACGCCGGCAATCAGGAACTTAGAAAAATAGACGATGAAAACGAACGTGCGCAGGAATACAAACACGTTTTTGTTCCAGGTGCTGGTGTCTGAAAAATTGCCGGAGACCAAAAACGCGATGGTAATCAGCGGCGCCAGCCAATACAGGATCTGCACGGCGGTTTTCAGCGGGGCCGTCCAGCCATGTATAATGATCCTGAACGCTTGAAATACATACCAATCAAAGAGCAGGATCGCAACGATCCAGAAAAACAGTCGCATAAGTGAAGTCTTTATTGATTTACCTTAATAAAAGGCATCAAAGCGACTTTTGTTGCAAAAATCTATGAAACAGGGGTCGGTTGTTCAAGTTGTTCTTCGGCATCGGAGCTGCTTTCTGCTTTGACAGGTGCCGGCTCCAGGGACGTGACGGTCTTTTCTTCAGCGGAAGAATGGTGGGTGCTGAAGAAACTGCGCTGGAACAACAAAATATAGAGGACGCCCACGGTAATGGCCGTATCGGCTAAGTTAAAAACCGGGCTGAAAAAAGTAAAGGAGTCGCCACCAAAAAACGGAAGCCAATCGGGGTAGTTTCCCCTCAAAACCGGGAAATAGAGCATGTCTACCACCCGGCCGTGCAAAAATCCGGCATAACCGCCGCCTTCCGGAAAAAGCTCAGCGATGCCGCAGTGATAACAGGATTCGGAAAAAATGAGGCCATAAAAAGCGCTGTCAATGATGTTCCCAATGGCGCCTGCAAGAATACAGGCAAAGCTGAACAAGAGTCCGAACGGCGCTTTGTTTTTGATCAAAATGCGGAGGTAATAAATCAGGAAACTGACAGCTAAGATGCGGAACAGACTCAGGGCAAGTTTCCCGTATTCACCACCCAACTCTAATCCGAAAGCCATGCCCGGGTTCTCCACAAAGTGGATCTGCGCCCTGTCCCAGCCAAACAAAAAGATGGAGTCGCCGTGCGCCAACGTTGTTTTTACCCATATTTTCAAGGCCTGATCCAAAATCAGAACCAATAAGACAATGGCGGTTATTTTGATCGAATGTTTCAATTTCCTGAAAGATTTGGTGCGAACAATGAAAGCAAAACGTTGTGCCAGCTTCGTGTGAATGGTTTATTATACCTCGCACCGATAGGCGCGAATCCTTTTTTGTCATACTGAACGCTGCGAATCTTATGGTTAAGCTAAAGGCAGTGCATAAAAATAAGCAGCGTGAAGTATAACGCCCACAAAAATAAAGAGGTTTATGAAAATCGCAGATTTATCTCGGCAGATTCCGGTTCTACTTCTACCATTGGCAGAAAAATCTCCTACTTAGTGTCCGTCCATTTAGGCTGGTGTCTGGCCTTTAGAGTTCGAGAGCAAGGCATTTTCTGCCCCAAAAACGGGAGTTTACTTACGTAAATGACCGATTTTTGTTTCGACTTCGCTCAACAACCGGTCATTGAGCGAAGTCGAAATGAACGCAGCTATCGGACTATAAAGACAGACACTACTTATAGAAAACTTCCTGCACCACTTCATCGCGTTTAGTACGGCTAATGGGTATTTTATGTTTCTGGATTTCCAGCAGGTTGCCGTCGAGCGCCTGTACCTTGTCTTTGGCGACGATATAAGATTTGTGAACCCGCACAAAATGGCTTTGCGGCAATAGCTCCTCCAGATTTTTCAGACTTTCAAGCGTCACGTAGCGGGCATCGCGGCAAACGATGCGCACGTATTCTTTAAGCCCTTCGATGAAAAGAATGTCTTCATAACGCACCTTCACCACTTTCCCATCCACTTTTACCGAAAAAAATTCCCGGTTCTCTTCCGCGCCGGCCAATGGGAGGGAGGCGCCGGTGAGAGGTACCGGATTTTCGCGCAGGCGTTCTTTGGCTTTGTTCACTGCCTGCAGGAACCGCTCAAAAGAAAAGGGCTTCAGCAAATAATCGGCAACGTTCAGGTTGAACGCCTCCACGGCGAAGTCGGCATAAGCCGTTGTGAAAATAGTGACCGGCGGGCGGGGCAGGGTGCGCAGCAGGTTATTGCCGCTGAGTGTCGGCATTTGAATGTCGAGAAAAAGCAGGTCAATCCGGGATTGGGACAAGATTTCCAGCGCTTTGACCGGAGATTTGACTTTGTCCACGATCTCCAGTTCCGGGGTTTCCTGAATAAAGGTTTCCAGCAGGTTTAGTGCGAGGTATTCGTCGTCTACGAGCAGGGTTTTGATGGTTGTTGCCATAGCATTCTTTTTAGCTTACATTTCCAGCCGGACTTCAAAAGTATCGTTTTTATCGCTGATCTCAAACGAGAACCGCTCCGGGTATTTCAGTTGCAGGCGTTTTTGGATATTTTCGAGGCCAACCCCGCCCACTTTGTCTTTTTGCAGGTCGCTGTTGCTTTTTGAATTGATCGTTTGAAAAAAAAGCTTCCCGGGTTGCGTTTTCAGCGCGATCTGGACAAACGCCTGGTCGTTGGTGTCAAAATCACAGTGCTTCAGGCAGTTTTCCACAAGGGGGATCAGGATCATCGGTTCGATCATATAGCCCTCCGTTTGGCCTTCCACAGAAAAGCGGATGTTGGCCGGCGTTTCCGAACGCAGTTGGAACAATTCGATGTATTGGTGGATGTGCTCAATTTCGCGTGTAAGAGCCACCTGCTCTGCTTTCCCATCGTACACGACGTAGCGAAGCAGGTTGGACAAACGCAACACCATATTGGCCGTTTTATCGGACTTGGCCACCGCCAGCGCGTAAATATTATTCAGGGTATTGAACAGAAAATGGGGGTTAATTTGCGCCCGCAGGAACTGCAACTGCGCTTCGTTCTGGCGGTTGATGACTTCAAGCACGCGTTGTTCCTCCCGTTTGCGGTTTTGGAGAATCTGGTACAAAGCGCTGACCAGCAAAGCCCCGGTATTGGTCACAAGCGCGGCCATCCGCCAACTGAATTTTTCATTCCCCAAAAAGAGGGAAGCCCGTTCAATGCCGGGAAACAGGAGGTTGATGCGCGTTCGGAATACCGTGACACCCAGGACCAGCACGAGCACCATCCCGATATAGAGGTAGTAGCGCCCACGCTCCCAGTAGCGATTGACCAAAAACAGGTTCAGGTAAAAGATAAAGACCAGGGGCAGGATATTGCCCAAGCCGCGCAAAAGGGTGACACCCGGTGAAAAAAAACGGCTGAAAAACCCGATATGGATTGCAAAGGCCAATAGCCAAAAGGCAATGTGCAACCCGGTTTGCAACCTCCGGTTAATTACTTTTTCCTGAGTTTCCATGGTGCGTTTTTTTAATGGACGGACTCCTAAATAATATAACAAATCTACCGGCCTCTGCCGACCCGTTCCAAAACATTCAACCAATTGCCTCAAACCTTCAATGACCGGTTTGAGGCGGCCGGCTTTGCCGCTCATTGAACCTTTCACCCCAGTGGTTGAATAAATTTTGAAGGCAGCTCCTGTCCCCCCCTTCTTTGTGCCATCAACAAAACATTTTTTTAACCATCAAAATAATTCAGACATCATGAAACTCGCATTTCAAAAAAACACTCAAAACCTGATCGGCCTTTTTTTGCTCCTGATGGCAAGCCTGTTTGTGGTCTCCTGCAACAAAGAAACGGAAGAACCGCAAGCTATTCTAAGCGAAGAAGAAATTGTTGCTGTGGTGGAAGGCGCGCTGCTCAATGATACGGACGGCCTTGCCGCACAATCGGAAGACGCCGCTTACATTGCCGAACAATCCATGGCAAAAGACGGTCTCGGCGGCGGCCCCTGCGGCGAAACAAAAGACTCAACGGTGAGCTACAACTACTCGAACCCTCTCATTACGGCGGCTTATAATGCAACCTTCATTTGGACGCTGAACTGCAACAATGCCTCAATTCCGCAATCTCTCGACTTCGACCGCACAGCGGAAGGGAACTATGAAACGGCGCGCATGATTTCTGACGACAGCGCTGTCGGCGACTGGCTGGTTGAAAATATTGTCACCGGCGCCAACTATGTGATCAATGGAACGTATTCCCGGCAAGGGAACCAAACCTCGAAGGTGCGCAACCAGAATGCGTTTACTTCCAGCCTTGAGTTTGGACTCGACGACCTGAACTTAGACAAAGGCACGCGCCGCATTGTAAGCGGGATTGCGAGCTTTACGCTGACCGGCAGCGGCACCGCCGGGCGAAGCTTCAGCTACGAAGGCGACCTGGTCTTCAACGGCAACGGCAGCGTGACGATCATCGTCAATGGAAATTCGCATACGATTGATTTGTATTAAAATTACGGTGGACGGTTGACGGTGGACGGTAGACGGGCCCGTCCACCGTCCACCGTCCACCGTCTACCGTCTACCGTCCACCGTCCACCGTCAAAACCCTCTCCCATGTACTTCTTCATTGAAAAATTCGGCATTCCGCTTGGCGGATTAATTGGCGCGGCCACCATTTTTTTGCGCTATGCGTTTATGGCGGGCGTTGCTTTTTTTGTTTTTTATGTGATTAAGCGGCGCAGTTGGCTGAAATACAAGATTCAGCAGCGGTTTCCCGCCCCAAAGCACATCTGGAGCGAAGTGCTGCATTCCGCGTCTACGGCCTTGATTTTTGCCTTGATGGGAATTGGCATTTATTGCGCGCGTGCAGCCGGGTTTACCCGGATTTACACCGATATAAGCGCGTACGGCTGGGGCTATCTTGTTTTTTCTTTTGTTTTTATGGTCGTTTTGCACGACACCTATTTTTACTGGGTGCACCGCGTGATGCACCATCCGAAAGTTTTCATGCTGACGCACCGGGTGCATCACCAATCGCGGAATCCGACGCCGTGGGCTTCGCTGTCTTTTCAGCCCTTAGAAGCCGTGCTGGAATTCGGCATCATCCCCGTTGCCATTTTGTGCATGCCGTTTCATCCGCTTGCTTTGTTTCTGTTCACCGTGTGGTCTTTGTTTTTTAACGTGACCGGCCACCTTGGATACGAGCTGTTTCCAAAAGGCTTTGTGCGCCACCCGGTTTGGAAATGGATGAATACCTCAACGCACCACAACATGCACCACCAGCGCTCCAACTGTAACTACGGCTTGTATTTTAATTTCTGGGACCGCGTGATGGGGACAAACGACAGCCGCTATGAATTGGAATTTGAGCGGATTAAGGAAAGACAACGCGCTTAACCCGCTTTATCTTTCCAGATCGTCCGGCAAATCCCTGAATTGCAATTCATGGTTTTCACAAGCTTTCCGCTTTCGTTGTAGAGTTTGAGCAGGCCTTCTTCTTTATCGCCGTTTTTGTAATAGCCTTCGGCTTTGAGCTGGCCGTTGGGGTGGTATTCGACGAAGGGGCCGT
>JALHRK010000111.1 GCA_022841505.1 Saprospiraceae bacterium
ATCGCCGCCACCAAAACCGCCGATAAACCCGCCAGCGCAAAAAAATGCCACGACAACTCAATCCGGTAATCAAAACTCTTCAACAGCAGATTCATCGCCCAAATCGCAGGCGCCGTTGCCAGGGCAAAAGCCAGCAACACGGGTTTGAAAAAATCTTTGGAAAAGAAAAACCACAAACCACTTACACTGGCGCCCAATACCTTGCGGATGCCGATTTCTTTGGCGCGCTTTTCAGCAAAAAAAGCCGACAAGCCGAACAAGCCAAGGCAAGAAATGAAAATCGCCAATCCGCTGAAAATATTCGCCATCTGGCCGGTGGAGCGGATGCCCTGAAAGCCGCGCTGGTAGTCTTCCTGCACAAAACGGAACTCGAAAGGTTGGTCAGGGAAAACTTTCCGCGCCGCCCCTTCAATTTGAGAAAGGTGCTTTTGCCATTGACCGTCGTTGTCGAAACGGACAAAAGAAAAGCTCAATCCGTTTTTAGGCGCACAGGCAATGAACAACGGCGTAACCGAGGCTGATCCATCGTTGTAAACAAAATCCTTCACCACCCCGACGACCGTGCGGGTCGTATCATACCGCAGCACCGTACCGACCACAGGCGGTTTGAGCCCCATCATACGCACGGCTGTTTCGTTGAGCAGGCAACTCATTGAATCTGTACCAAATTCGGGGGAAAAATCGCGGCCTTCCACAATCTCCATGCCCGCAGTTCTGGTATAATCATACCCGGCATCCGTAACGGAGACCAGAAAATCCTGTTCGGCAGTTTTGCCCGGCCACTCAATACCTGAGGTGTTGCTGCCAAAATTCACTAAATTATCACTGCCCGTGGAAACCATTTTTACCCCCGGTACTTGTTGAAGTTCGTGCTTAAACGCGTCGTATTTTTCGCCCATCACGCCCCGCATGGGAATTGAAATCAGGTTTTCCGGATCATACCCAAGCGGGCGTTTACTGATGTGGTCAAGCTGGCGGTGAATGACGATGGTGGTAATGATCAGGAAGATGGAAATAAAAAACTGGAACGTCACCAGCCCTTTTCGAAGCAAACCGCCTGAACTTTGATTCGAGATCGTTTTACCTCGCAAAATCCGCGTCGGATCGAACCGGCTCAGAAAAAATGCAGGATAAGTACCGGCAACCAAACCGGTGAGCAAACCTAAGGCCAGAATGGCCGACCAGATTTGCCAATTGCTGAAATTTAACGAGAGTGCTTTTTCTGTCAGCCGGTTGAAAGCCGGCAAGATCATTTTTACAGCCAAAATACTGATGCCAAGAGCAATAAAGGTCATCAGCATGGCTTCCGTCAAAAACTGCCCGATGAGCCAATTGCGCTGCGCCCCCACGGCTTTTCGTACGCCAACTTCGCGGGCGCGGATGCTGCTGCGGGCGGTAGTGAGGTTCATGAAATTGATGCAGGCAATGACCAGTACAAACAGCCCAATGATGCCCAGCAGCATGAGGATTTGAATGCGTCCGCCATCGGGTTTTCCTTCTTTGAACTTGCCGTACAGGTGTAAATCTGCCAATGGATAGGCAAAAGCATGGGCTGCCGCTTCCGGGTCCTGGGTTTGGATATAATTTTCCAGTTTGGCGTTGAGGGCCGTCAGGTTGGTCTTGGGATTCAGCGTCACCCAGGTTTGCCACGAATTGTTGCCCCAGGAGCTGTTGATTTCGTGGAGGTTGAGTTGTTCTATGATTTTAAATGGCAGCACGAGGTCGAAACGCAAGGTGCTGTTTTCAGGAACGTCAGCCAGCACGGCGGCTACTTTCAGGTCGAGTTCGTTGTTGAGCCGGACGGATTTGCCGATGGGATCCTGGTTCCCAAAAAACTTCCGTGCTGTCCGCTCCGTGATCACCACCGATCCGGATTCGCCAAGTGCAGCCACAGGATCGCCCGATATGACCGGGAAATGGAAGATTTTGAAAAAATCCGGCTCTGCATAAAGCCCCGGCTCGTGGATGCTTTTTTCGCCTGCACCGACCAAAAACTTTCCCTGCCACGAACCGCGCGCAGCATGTTCGATTTCTGGAAAATCCGTACGCAGTCCAGCCGCCAAAGGCCCTGGCATTGCCGAAAAGGTATAGGTCACCCCTCCCTGCGTCTGGTTTTGCATCATCACGTGAATGCTGTCTAAGTTTTCGTGGAAGCGGTTGAAGCTCCATTCCCAGCTCGCCCAAACCAGGACGAGCACACTGCCAGCCAGCCCGACTGCCAATCCGCCAATGTTCAGGGCAGCGTAAAGGCTGTTTTTGCGCAGGTTGCGAAAAGCGAGTTTCAGATAGTTTTTGAACATAGCTCAGGCTTTTACATAAAGCCTACAATCGGCATGCCACGATTTATTTATCTGTAAATCAATTTTTTAAAAAATAAACTTTGTTCGATTTCGGACAATTGGGTGACAAGAACGGACAGTTTGTTGCTGGCTCATCGCTGGCGCGTGCACCGGAATCACGGTCGGGGCGAGCCTCGCGGTCGCCCCTACTCGCTTCGCAAACTGGCTGTCGGGTTCGCCAGCGCTGCTTTCAAACTTTGAAAACTTACGGTCAAAAACGTAATTGAAAGAGCGACCACACCCGACACTACGAAAATCCACCACGAAATTTCAGTGCGGTATTCAAATTGCTGCAACCAGCCGGTTAAATAATAGTAAGCAATCGGTGCAGCAAACAAGCAGGCAATCACAACCAGGCTCAAGAATTCCATAGACAATAATTGCCATACATTGAAAACGGATGCACCCAAAACTTTTCGAACGCCGATCTCTTTGGTGCGTTGTTCCGCTACGAAAGAAACCAAGCCGAACAAACCCAGGCAACTAATAAAAATGGCAAGTATGGCAAAAAAAGCAGCCAGCTTACCGATGCGCTCTTCTGTTGCAAACTTAAGTGCATAGACAGCATCCACAAATTCGTAGTCGAAAGGAGAACCGGGGTTGTGTACGGCAAAAACGGCGGCTATCCTGGGCAACGCATCCCGGGCACTCACGGAGGGTTTTATCCTGATATTGATGACATTTGCCCAATCATAATCCAATAAAAAAACGGTTTGTTGGATAGGTTTAAAGGGCGATTCCATCACAACATCTCTGATTACACCAATGACTGTATATTTTCGATCGCGCCACTTCATGGTTAGTCCAACAGGATTTTGTACCCCAATGTATTTTGCAGCGGTTTCATTAATTACTACTGCGGAACTATCAGTTGAGAATGCTCTTGAAAAATCCCGTCCTTCTCTGAATTGCCATCCTACCGTTTTTCCATAATCGTGCGTTACAGCGATCGTACCAAAGTTTGAATTGAAATTTGGGTCTTTTCCATCCCATTCAAAGTCGCTAATGGAGTTCACAGATGTGGTCGGACTGGAAGAAGTACACATCTCGGCTACAACTCCGGTTTTCAATAGATCGCTTCTAAGCGCCTCATAATGACCTTGCAAATCTGGGGTGTTCATCGTGATAGAGATCAACCCCTCCCGGTTGTATCCTATTGGACGATTTTTGGCAAATTGTATTTGCTGATAAACGATACCCGTTCCAACAATCAGGGCTATGGATGCAGTAAATTGCAGGATTACCAACGTTTTCCGGAAGGTAGCGCCGCTTCTCCCTGCGCGAAAGGTGCCTTTTAATACTTTTATGGGCTTGAAAGAGGATAAATAAAAAGCCGGGTAACTCCCTGCAATCATGGCGGTGATAAAACCAAACCCAAGACTAAAACCCCAAAAGAAGGGATTACTCCACAATAGCGCCATTTTCTTATCTGCAACGCCATTGAACCACGGCAAAATTAGCAAAGCCATAAGCAAAGATATTGCAAACGCAAAGGTTACAACCAGTAGGGATTCACTAAAAAATTGACCCATCAGTTGGCTGCGGAGTGAACCAATTGCCTTGCGGATTCCAACTTCTTTTGCACGTTTTTCAGAACGAGCCGTACTCAAATTCATAAAATTGATACAGGCCAGGAGCAGCACGAAAAAACCAATGATGCCAAACAACCAAACATATTGGATACGTGCTTGAGATGGGGCGCCATTTTCATCCCAGGCGGTATATAAATGCCATAGGCGCATGGGATGCAGGAAAACTTGTACCTGGGCAAGCTTTGCTTCTTTGGAATGATTTGCTATAATGCCTCCTATTTTTGTGGAGATTTTTTCAAAATCAATATTGGGGGCTGTTTGGACAAGGATTTGCCATGAATTATTCTCCCAGATTGCTTCATCTTGCGCTTTTTTTACGCCTGCATTAGAGGAAACATATAGATCCCATGGCGCAATAAAACGGACCTCGTTAAATTGTGTATTTTGGGGTAAATCTTCATAGACTCCGGTGACTTTTACATCCAGTTTATTGTCAATTTTTATGATCTTGTCCATGGGATCGGCGTCCCCAAAAAGAGATTTTGCTACCGACGCTGATAATAGAACAGAGGCGGGCTCTTGTAATCCTGACCTTGTACCACGCAGCATATTCAGCGTCAACATTTCTGGCGCCTCCGGGCTGAAGTAATTGCCCTTTTGAGTAATTTTTTTTTCTCCATAAGCGAGGATGTGGTCTGCAGTCCATGATGACATGACCACGTACTTGAAGTCGCTTGAAAAGTGCTCTTTTAGTTCAGTCTCCAGAGGAATAGGCAAATATTCGCTGGTAAAGACGTTGCCATTGCTGGTCCCCCTTTGATATACTTGTGCAATGTTGTCGTAATTTTGGTGGTATTGGTTAAACGACAATTCATCATAAATCCATAGGCCAATGAGCATCGTTACAGTCATGCCAACGGCAAGTCCAACAATGTTAATGAAGGAGTAAACTTTGTTTTTGACAAGGTTTCGTAGTGCGATTTTGAAAAAATTCTTATACATGCAATGAAGGATTTTATGTTTTCTGGCGACCGCAAGGGGCGCCACTACTCACTCCGCAAACTCTTAACCGGATTCGCCAGCGCCGCCCGCACACTTTGAAAACTCACCGTCAAAAACGCAATTACAACAGCAGCTAAACCCGCCAATCCAAACATCCACCACTGCAATTCAATCCGATAGGCAAAATCAGCTAACCATTGTTGCATCAAGTACCAGGCCAATGGCGTGGCAATTACAATGGCGATCCCCACCAATTTCAGGTAGTCTTTGGCCAGTAGCCCAGTGATGCCCGCCACCGAAGCGCCCAGCACTTTTCGGATCCCAATTTCTTTGGTGCGCTGCGCCGCCACAAATGTAGCCAGCCCAAAAAGGCCAAGGCAGGCGATGAAAATGGCAATACCCGAGAACAGGTTGAACAACAATCCTGCCCGTTGCTCGGTCTGGTAAAGCTGATTGAAGTCTTCGTCAAGAAACGAATATTTGAAAGGGCTTTCCGGAAACCACTGCTGCCAGACCGCCTCTGCTGCCGCAAGCGCCTGAGCGCTTTGACCAGGCTGTGTTTTAACAAAAAAAGATCCCCGCCAATTCTGGGAATTTACAATGACTAAAGGCAGAATGGCCTCGTGCATGGGCAAAAAATGAAAATCGCGCACCAGCCCGACCACCTGCCCCTCGCGCCCGTTTATACCAAACCGTTGTCCGATCCAGGGCTGTGGGAGGCCGAGTTTTCGGGCTGCGGTTTCATTGAGAACGACATTATTTTCATCGCTCTTGTTCCCTGGCTGAAACCAGCGCCCTTCTGCAATTTTTAAATCAAAAAGGGCTGCAAATTTATCATCTACACTCAATTGGGCAACGGTTGGGATTGACCCCTCTGGCAACCCGTCAAACTTAACAGAGCCGCTGTGGGTATTCTGGATATGAACCGGCGATTCGCTGGCACGGCTCACCCCGGCAATTGCTGCCGATTGACCCAAAGTCTGTTCAATGGCGTCAAAAAGGAGCAGACTGCGTTCGGGGCCAAGCGCATTGGCCTTTCGCCAGCCAACCGTAAAGGTAAAGACCTGCTCCCGGTCATACCCCATTTCTTTGTTTTGAATGAAAGCGCGCTGTTGCCCAATGACGATGGTACAAATCAATAAGGCGACCGAAATGGCAAATTGGGCAACCACCAGACTTTGCCGAAAAACCGATTTGGAACGACCGGAACCCGATCCGCGCAAAGCTTGCATCGGTTGGAAACCAGCCATCAATACAGCCGGATAAACGCCCGCCAAAAGAATGGTCCCAACCAATGTGCCGCCAACCAGCAGCCACGGCAGCGGACTTTCCCAAAGTAAGGTAAAGGTTCGACCCGCAAGGTCCGAAAACCAGGGCAGCGCTGTCTGTGTCAGGAATAAGGCCAGCGCGCCGGCCATCATGACCAGCAGCACCGACTCGCCCAAAAACTGCCGGAATAATTGCCCCCGGCCTGCGCCAATTAATTTTCGAACCCCCGCCTCGCGGGCGCGGATCTGTGCCCGGGCCGTTGTGAGGCTGACGTAATTGATCGCCGCCATCAACAAAATCAGGATACCAACCAAAGCAAAAGTAGCCACAGAGCGGCGGCTCCCTTTTTCAAAATTATCTCCTTTGATGCTTTGATCAAAGTGCAGGTCGGTCAGTGCGCCAAGGTGGAGAACGATGCTTGAGTCTTTTTTGGCGGTGGTCAGCAGAGCGGTTAGCTGCTTGCCAACGGCTTCGGGAGCAACCCCGGGAAGCAGCTCGATAAAGGTATTATAATTGAAATTGTTCCAGCTTTCGTCGTTTTTCCGGTTGTTGCCCAGATCGAGCCATGCTTCCTGTGGTAGCAGCAGGTTCTGGCGGAAACTCGATTCCGGTCGCGGGTCGCGCAACACGCCATGGACGACATATTCATTCGAGTCCATGCGCAGCGTTTCGCCAAGCGCACTTCGGTCGCCGAATATTTTTCGGGCTAAGGTTTCTGTGAGCAGGATATCGTTTGGGCGTTCGCCAAAACCAGCTGCGCTGCCCGCTGCAAATTCGTAGTCGAACGCCTCAAACCAGCCAGGTCCGACGTAGGCATATTTTTCCTCTTCAAAAAAATTGGCCCCGCGTTGAAGCACCGTCTTTTGGCCATAAGGGAGCATGATCTGCACAGAAGCGCCGATGCCAGGCGTTTGAGCGCACAATTCGGTTATTTTCAGGGGCGTGCTGCCCCATTGCCAGGTTTCGGTATCGCTGATTTTTAAATCGGTTTTGATGCGCCACAGGCTATCCGCACGACGATGGTAACTGTCGAAACGGAGTTCGTTTTGGACCCACAGCGCAACCAGCATGGTCGCCGCCATCCCGACCGCCAACCCGGTCAAATTGAGGGCAGCATATAAGCGGTTGCGTAAAATGCTTCGGAAAGCAAGCTTTAAAGTATGCGTATACATGAACAAATTAATTTCTGATCTTGAAAATAATTTTCGTTTTTGCTGGCGGCTTTTGCTGTTCCCGGGCCACCGCGAGGGGCGCCCCTACTGGCTTCGCAACGACTTCACCGGATTTGCAAGCGCAGCTTTCAGCGATTGTATCCCTATAGTAGACAGGCCCAAAGCCAGAAGCACTGCACTGCAACCGACTAAAACCAGCCAACTGGTAGCCACCTGGGCAGCAAACATGTTCAAAATTTGTTTCGACAATAAATAACCCAGCGGCAGGGCTATCGCAATGGCTATGGCCAATAACAGTAAAAAATGGCGCGACAGGAGCAACATTACCTCTGCTACGCTCGCACCCAATACTTTTCGGATGCCAATTTCTTTCACTTTCGTGCTGGTGGCGTAGGTAACCATGCCTAGTAGGCCAAGACAGGCCAAAGACAGTCCCAGCATAGCAAAAAAGGCCAGTAGCCCACTCAGCAGTTCAATGTCACGGTAGGCATTGCGCATCTTTTCCTCCATAAAACTAGGCTCGAATGGATGTACTGCGTCCACTTTTCGCCAAATACTTTCGAGCGCTGCCAGTGCCGGGCCGGGGTCGCCTGGGTGCAAGCGCACGTGCATGATGTTGGATTGTTGGGGTACAAAACGCAGGGCGAAAGGCTTAATTTGGTCTTTCAAGGGGCGATAATTAAAATCGTGCAACACCCCTTGCACGGTCACAGGCAAGGAATCATTAAGCCAAAGCGTTTGGCCCAGGGCTTGGCTGGGAGCGCCCAAGCCAAAATGCTCCACCGCTTTTTCGTTCAACAGGATGTACTGCTCCCTGTTTGGATTGGCGTCGGGCGGAAAATTTTTGCCAGTCACTAACTGCAAACCCATCACCGGAATGTATTGCAAGTCGGCAGCTATTTGGTGGATGGGGATTTTTTCACCGCCGCGCTCCCGTTGGATCTCGCCGCCTTGCAAGCTGTTGCCTGCGATGAGGATGGATGCGGCTGCTACCCCGCTCACCCGGTGGTCCTGAGCAATTTCGGCAGCAAGGGTGGCGGCATCGTTGCCCTTGAGTTCAAATGTGACTAAATTTTCCTTCTGAAAACCGTAATCCACGACAGCCAGAAATTGCAGTTGGCTCCAAAGCGTAGCGACCACAATCATAAAAATCAGGGATACGGTAAATTGCCCCACCGTCATTAGCTTGCGCCAACCAAAACGAACTGCCATGCCGCGTTGCTCGCTCAATTCGCCCCGCATAGCTGTCGCGGGACGCGTCTTCGCCATTCGGCGGGCGGGCAACCATCCGGCAAATAGCCCTACTGCCAACCCAAAAAGCACAAATGCTGCCCAACTAACGGCATCGGCATGGAGCGAAATGGGAGCCGAACCCCGCATTTTAAACTCGGAAAGGATTCGGGTTTCAATGAAATGGTTGATGCCATGGTGCAGCACCCAGGCTAAGCATAATGCAAAAAGTGCTGTCAACACGGCTTCCACCAAAAAAAGACGGGTTACATCCCGGTTGCCTGCGCCCATGACTTTGCGGACACCCACTTCTTTGGCGCGCACCCAAGCCCGGGCAATGGCCAGATTGGCGTAATTGAGGCAAGGAAAAAGAATAAGCATTGCTACAAATACCCCAAGTCCCCAAATAAAAAACCATGGCACTCCAAAGCCAATTTCGTTGTGCAGCATTTCCGGCATTGGAGTGATGTTGTCTAAATTTTGGGCAAAAAGATGCAGTTTTTCACCCCTTGCATCGGGCTGTGTGTACTTTTCAGATACGACCGACAACGCATCTTCAAGGTCAGCTTTTGTCTTTTCGGGTTGCAACACAATATAGTTAAGCGACATGTATCGGTTGCCCCAGTTGTCTAAAACCTTATTCTCTGCCTCATCCGGCGAGTAACTTTGCTCCTTTGCGATGAGTGTACTCACCGATGCAAGGCAATCGAAGCCAATGTGCGATTTGCCGGGCGGCGGCAGCGCAATCCCTGTGACACGAAACGCCCCCCAACCTTTGAGCGTCAGGACCTGCCCCATTGGGTCCTGATTACCAAAAAGTCGGGTCGCTGCTTTTTTATCCAGTACAATACTATTTGGCTCAGTCAGTACGGTAGCGGGGTTGCCCGATTCCAACTGAAAGCCAAAAACCTGAAAAAATGAAGGTTCCGTGAAATACCCGTCAAGCTGCAAAGTCAGGTTCGTACTCGTTGTTGCATCTTGATTGTTCAACCCGCGTACCAGGCGAACGGCATTTTCTACCCCGGAAAAATCACGTTGCAGCGTTTCGCCCAGGGGATAGGGTGTAGTGGCAAATTTACCGCGCCCGCCCTCGTCGAGAGTATGAGCCTGGCTCAATACGCGGTAGGTGCGCTCGGTGGCCGGGTGGAACTTTTCGTAGCTCAATTGATCGCGGATGATGAGAATGACGGACAGGCAGGCCGACATCCCCAGTGCAAGACCAACTACGTTCAGTGCAGTGAAAAACTTGTTTGCCCGCAGGTTGCGAATCGCTATTTTGATATCGTTGTTGAACATGAGGTTGATTTTTTTGATTGGTTTAAGTTACTCACTTCGCAAACTCTTCACCGGATTCGCCAACGCCGCCCGGGCGCTTTGCACCCCAACCGTCAGGATCGCCACCAAAAACGTCGCCAGCAAAGCCACCCCAAAAATACCGGCGCCCACGGATATCCGATAGGCGTAGTCCTCAAGCCAGGCATTCATGACCAATCGGGCTACAGGCGCAGCCAGGATAAATGCAACGACAATCAGTCGGGTGTATTCTTTAAAAAACAGCCAGAGAATAGCCGCCACGCTGGCGCCAAGGGTTTTGCGAATGCCCACCTCTTTGCGCTTGCGGGTGACCATGTAGGAAGCTAACCCGTACAAACCGATGCAACCGATAAAAATGGCGATGCCTGCAAAAGCGTTTACCAGGTTTAAAATCATAGCCTCGGTTTTCAAAAATTCTTCCATGCGCTCGTCCATGAACTGGTGCGCATAAGCGTGGTCGGGATAATTTTTCTCCCATACTTCGCGGATTTGCGCCAACACTGGCGCCGGATTACCAGGGTTGAGTTGTACCGCGCAGGTTTCATAGCCGGCAGCAAACGTGCTAATGGTAATGGCGGCAATGGGTTCCTGCAACGACCAGTTATGGAAATCCCGAACCACACCCACAATCGGCGCGGTGACTTTATCTATGGTGATGTTTTTATTCAACACGTCTTCCGGCGATGCCAGGTTGAGTTTTTTCACAAAGGTTTCATTGACCACAAATTCCCGCATGGTATCTCCGGGGTGCAGGTTGCGACCGGCCACCAATTGCAGTCCAAAAGTCTGGAGGTATTGATCGTCTCCGGGTTTGTTGTTCACCAACCAGGGTTCAACAGCAGGGCGATTGTCGAAACGAACGCCCGTATGGTTATTGGAATGCGTAGCTGGCGGCTGGTAGCACAGCGATACGTGCTGTACACCGGCAATTTGTTGGAGTTGTTGTTGCAGCTTGATTTTGTTTGCGGGCTCAGGTACCTCCAACGTCAAAATCGCTCCGGGTTTGAACCCCCAATCGGCGTTTTGCGCGAAATGCATTTGAGCCGTGATCACTGCGGCGCCAATAATAAGGGTTTGAGAAATGCCAAATTGCGTTGCGACTAAGACCCTTCGAAGCGAAAAACCGCCAGTATTTGGGGCATTGAAGGTAGCCTTGAGCGCGGTGATCGGGCTAAAACCAGACTGCATCATGCCCGGATAAAAACCGGCCAAAAAAGTCAGCACAATGCCCAATGCGGTTAAAAATAAACCCAAAGTTGCCAGCAATCCGGCATTAAAGCGAAGGTTTTCCTCCAGCCACGAGTTCAGGTAAGGCAAAGCGAGTTGAGCCAGCAAAGCGCCAATAACAAGCGATGCAAACACAATTAACCCGGTCTCCAGGATAAATTGCCAAAACAATTGCCCCCGAGTGCTTCCCAGTGATTTGCGCACGCCCACTTCCCGAATGCGGGTCAGCGCCTGCGCCGTCGCCATATTGATAAAATTGACGCAAGCGGTAATGAGCAAAAACAACCCGATGAATCCGAGCGCCCAGAGGTGTTTTTGGTTGACATTGAACCCATATTCTGTATCGAAGTGCAACGCGGTGAGGGCTTTGGCTTTGTATTGAAAAAAATCAGCGTTATCAGGGTGAGGGTGTTTTTTACTGATTTGGGGCATAAATTTTTGCAAATCGGCCAGGCCATAACCTTGCTGCAAACGGACAAAACAGTAGTTACCCCCTCGGGCTCCGCCCCAATAGTCCAGCCCCGATGCTGTTTCGGGCCTGCTTTTCAGGCTTTCCCAGGAACCCAGAATTTCGTCTCTGTAATCTGTGTTTTCAGGCAAATCGCGTAAAATGCCCACAACCCGAAGGTCAATGCTGTTATTGAGGCGCAATATTTTGTCAAGCTGATCGGCGCTGCCGAAGTATTTGTTGGCCTGGTTGGCGGTGAGCATCACCGTATTGGGTTCTGATAGCGAACGGATATCCCCGCGTAGCAAAGGCAGATTGAGGAGTTCCAGGTATTCGGGCTCTACCCAGGCAAATTTTTCCTGCTCTTTGTACTTGTCTTTTCCTCCCTGAGCATTCGTAATGGTGATGAGCACTTCATAAATATCCGTTCGCATGGCCGCTTTCTCCAAAAACGCACACTCTTCCCGCAGCGCTTTTGCCATTGGCGCGGGTACCCCGGAAAAAGGCATCAGCTTTTCAGTTTTTACATCCATCACGATGCGCGCCAGTCGCCCAACGTCTTGGTGTTGGGTTTCAAAGCTAAGGTGGTGCCGGATGAGCGTAAAAATCAGGATACAGCAAGCAATGCTCAGGCTCATGCCAAGCACATTGAGTAGTGCATAATCCCGCTGTCTGGCAAGCTTTCGGAAAGCGATGACAAAATAATTTTGAAGCATATTCCCTTGTCTTTATTTATACAAAAAACTTACTGCTGGCGCGAGGCGATAACTGAGCGAAGTCGAAGTTCCGCCTCGTGTCTACTATTTATGAGGCGCTGCCTCATGTTTGCGGGCGACTGCGAGGGTCGTCACTACTCGCTCCGTAATGACTTCACCGGATTCGCCAACGCCGCCTTCACACTCTGGAAACTCACCGTCAAAAATGCAATTGCGACAGCCACACCGCCCGCCAATGCAAACATCCACCACTGCAAATCAATGCGATACACAAAATCAGCCAGCCATTGTTGCATGAAATAGTAGGCAACGGGCAGCGCAATCACAATCGCAACCCCCACCAATTTCAAAAAATCCTTGGCCAAAAGCCCCGTGATGCCCGCCACTGAAGCGCCCAGCACCTTCCGGATGCCAATTTCTTTCGTGCGCTGCTCTGCCGTGAACGTAGCCAACGCAAACAAACCCAGACAGCCGATAAATAGCGCCAGGCCTGTGAAAACGCCCAAAACAGACGCCGTTTTAGCTTCCTCCCGATACAAACGCGCAAAGGCAGCATCCAAAAAATCGTATTCAAATGGAGCGCCGGGAACAGCTGCTTTCCAAAGCGCCGCCGTTTTATCAATCGCCGCTTTTTCGGCGCCTGCTTTTAACCGGACAGCGATGTACGAACCCCAGGTCTGGTAGGTTTTTGAAGATTCGTGGAACAGGGCGGTGGGTTCGATGAGGCTTTTGACCGAAGCCAGGTGGAAATCGCGCATGACGCCAATAACCTGGAACCGCTGGTTTTGGTTGCCGGGATAGCGCATCCATTTTCCGATCGGGTCATTCCAGCCCATCGCCTTTACTGCGGATTCATTCAGAATGACGGAGGTGGAATCCAGCTTCGAATTGGACTGAAAGTTTCGTCCGGCAATGATTTCAATGCCCAGCGTGGGCGCAAAATTGGCGTCTGTTAAAAAAGAACTCAAAAGTAAGGTAGGCGCCACGGCGTGCTGCTGGCGCGAGGCTCCGGCCTCGGGCCCCATCTCGGGTTCATAATAGTCGCCAAAACTTCCCAGCGAGGGCAGGTAAGTAGACCAGGTTGCGTCCACCGCCTCGGGCATTTGCAACAATTGCTGCCGGAAAGTTTCCCGAGCCGATGGTGACTCAAAATGCCGCGCCCCAGGCAGAACCAGCACGTGCTCGCGCTGCAAGCCCGGCGATTGCTTCCGCGCAAATTCCAATTGTCGGTACACCACAAACGAACCAAACATCAGCGCAATGGAAACGGCAAACTGGAAAACCACCAACCCGCTCCGGATACCGGCGTGACCGCCTTTGGAAGTGCCGGAAGCCGATTTGAATATTTCAGTCGTTTTAAATTTGGACAGGTACAGGGCTGGATACAGTCCGCCGGTTAATCCCGCAAGCAAAGGCAAGCCAATGGTCAGCCCCGCAATTTGTGGAGAAAACAGGTCTGAAACCGCGAGCTCCAACTCCGTCAGTTGGTTAAACCAGGGCAGCGAAATACCGGCAAATACGGCAGCCAACAGCATCGCGGCCACGCCGTACAGGAGGGCTTCGGTGAGAAATTGCCCTGCCAATGCGCTGCGCTGTGACCCCAGCGCTTTCCGCACCCCGACTTCCCGCGCCCGCCGCATGGAACGGGCCGTGGAGAGGTTCATAAAATTCACGCAGGCCAGCAACAGGATCAAAGCGCCAACGATGCTGAAAATGCGCACCTGCTGCCGGTCGCCCAAGGTGCCAAGCCGCGAAATCAAGTCTCCGGAATCCAGGTGCAACTCTGGTAAAGGCAACAACCGAACGTCGAGCCGGTCGCCTTTTTTGAGGTTTTCTTCAAAATTTTGACCGATGCGCTCGTAGGCCGAAGGCGCGTAAGCGCGCACCATCGCCGGGAATTTGGCTTCCAGCGCAGCAAAGCTGGCGTCGTCCGGCGTTTTGCGCAGCTTCACCCAGGTGTCTACCTGCAACCAGATCCAGCTCCAGGCAAAATTTTCCACGACCCTGAAATCGGCCATTGGCGTCAAAAAATCGAACTGCACGGTAGAAGTGGAAGGCAGGTTTTTTAAGATGCCCGTCACTTTAAACAAGCGGTCGTTCAGCGCCAGGGCCTGCCCCATTGCCTGGGTTTTGCCAAAGTATTTTTCAGCGGCTTTTTCCGTTAAAACCAAGCTCCCGGGTGCATCCAGGGCCGTTGCCGCATTCCCTTCCGCCATCGGAAAACCGAACAATTCTATAAAGGCGGTATCTGCCGCCATTGCCGTATTTTCCGTAAACACCAACGGTGCGTGCCCCGTCTGGTCGCGGCGCACCACCACATCGCCGAGGTGGAACGTGCGGGCGGCCAGTTCAATTTCCGGATAATCAGCAACCAACCGTGGCCCAACCGGCGGCGGTGTATTGGTCGTGATCCCCTCCTGGTCGCCCATTTTCAGGTCGAATGCCACTGCGCAAATCCGATCCGCGTCGGGCAAAAAGCGGTCAAAGCTTTGTTCATGCACCACGTACAGCCCAATGAGCCAGCAAGCCGCAAGCCCGATGCCCAGCCCCGTGACGTTGATGAGTGAAAAGAAGGTCTGGCGCCGGAAGTTGCGGAATGCGATTTTCAGGTAGTTGGTCCACATGGATGGTGTACGTTTTTGTTATTTGATCTGCCGGAATGGTAGTGCAATTGGTGTGCCATGAATAGGATCATTTGATTTACAGTTAATTAGAGTCAGTCTTTGTTTTGGGGATGTTCGATTTCGGACAAGGCGGTGTGCGGGGGCGGACGGGGGGCGCCAGGAAGTAAGTCAATATTTTCAAATCAATGGCTAACTTTGAAGTCAGAAAAGCGCGCTGGGTGACAGATCAAAAATTATAGAAAGCAGAACGGCTCTAAGAACAAATTAGGTATGCATACGTATTTTCAACTGCAATACAGGATGGTCAACAGAAAATTGACCGACTTTGGATTGCATCCTGTATTCGGTTACCTCCTGTTGCTGGCGGGGTTTATCGGACTTTCGGCTTACTTGTTTTACAAGACTGAATATGCTGTATACATTTATATATTCGCTGCTTATGCCGTTATGGTGCAATTGAGCGATCCCAAAAGGAATGAATTCTTAAGAACCTGTTTCCCAAAAAAAACTTATCTGAAAATAAGACTTGTTGAAAATGGATGCATAGCCATCCCGTTTATTGCGTTTTTGACTTTCCAGCTATTGTTTATTCCAACTTTAATCACAACCGGGATAGCTTTTTTATTGGTGTTTTTAAATTTTAAGCCTCAATTTAATACCACCATTCCGACACCTTTTTCCAAAAGACCATTTGAATTTTCTGTAGGATTTAGAACATCCTGGTACCTTATTGGCTTTGCTTATTTGCTGACGGTTATAGCGGCATCCGTGGATAATTTTAATCTTGGCGTTTTTTCACTTGCCTTCGTTTTTTTGGTTTCGCTTGCTTTTTATGGAAATCCCGAGCAAGAGTACTTTGTCTGGATTTACAACCTTTCTCCCAAAAAATTTTTACTGAAAAAAATCTCAACAGCCATGATTTGCGCCTCCTTGCTGTCGCTTCCCATAATATCCATACTCGGGGTTTGCTTTTTTGATAATTTCCTGATTTTAATAATTTTTCAGATTTTAGGGTACTTAGCTTTAACAACCATGATTCTTGCTAAATACACAGCATACCCGAACCCTATAAATGTACCGCAGGTTTTTTTTATGGTATTGGCCATTCAGTTGCCGGTTTTCCTGATTTTAGTTATTCCTTTCTTTTTTTTACAATCCGTCAAACGACTTAATCAAATGCTGGAATGATCCGTATTGAAAATTTAAACAAAAACTACGGCCAGAAACAGGTTCTGAAAAACATCAACTTATGTTTTGACCGGGCTATGATTTATGGCATTGTAGGACAAAACGGCGCTGGGAAAACGACGCTTTTCAGGTGTCTTGCTGGTTTGGAGTCTTATGACGGAGCGATAATCTCAGATTTTGAGATGCTGAAAAATCATTTAGGCCTGCTCATGACAGAACCTTTTTTCTTTTCTAAAATTACAGGAAGGGAATACATCCAACTGCTTTGCAATGCCAGAAAGGTTGATCCCGGCAATATGGACGAAAGAAATATATTTGAATTACCACTTGGCCAGTATGCTTCAACGTATTCTACAGGAATGAAAAAAAAGTTAGCTTTAACCGCTATTCTAATGCAGGAGAACGATTTTTTTATATTGGATGAACCTTTTAACGGGGTTGATATTCAGAGCAATATGATCATTGCTGAAATCATTCATAAATTAAAAGAATTAGGAAAAACGGTAATTATATCATCGCATATCTTCTCCACTTTAAGCGATACCTGCGATGAAATACATTTATTAAAAGACGGCGAATTCCTAAGAAAAGTAGAAAAACAGGAGTTTAGCAGCCTGGAGGCAGAAATGAAAAAACTAACGATTGGCAATAGCATTGAAAAATTGGGATTAAAATAGTTTACAAACTCCCCCCTCGC